>JANYBQ010000137.1 GCA_025360705.1 Betaproteobacteria bacterium
GGTCTTCGGCCATGGCGGCTATGACGTGCGGGCTGAAGGTGGCGGCATAGGCCTCGCCCACGCCCTCAATGCCGCAGGCGGTGCGGATCTTGACGAACACGAAGTAGCGCCCGCCAAAGCTGGGCGGCGGGTTGCCGACTACAAAGGTTTTGATGGATTCGAGTTTCATGGTTTGCTCTTTGGGGAATAGGAAATCTCAGGGACGGGCCCGCAGTATCGCCTCGGCGCCTTTATGCGCCACCATGGTGGTGGGCGCGTGGGTGTTGCCGGAGGTAACGGTCGGGAACACCGACGCGTCCACCACATACAGCCGGTCCAGGCCGTGGACTTTGAGCTCGCGGTCCACTACCGATTTGCTTGCATCCGCGCCCATCATGCAGGTGCCGACGGGGTGGTAACAGGTGCTGGCGCGCGCGCGGAAGTCGTCGATCATGGCCGCGTCGTCCATGCCCTCCAATGCGGGCGCAATGCTGTCCTTGATGAGGTCGCGCATGGCCGCGGTCTGGCTCAGGCGGCGCACCAGCTGCGCACCGCGCAAGGCCTGGGTGACATCGTCCGGATGGGAGAGGTAATGTGGCTGTATATGCGGCGCGTCGTTCACGTTGGCGCTGGCTATGTCGACCCGGCCCCGGCTCAACGGGCGGCACGGCTGGAAGCACAAGATAAAGCCGGCGAATGTGTCGGGAACAATCTGCGTGCCGTTTTTGGACGCTGCCAGCGTGTAGGTGACGGGGTTGCAGTAAAGCTGCATGTCGGCCTGGGCGGCGCCCGCATGTGAACGCACGAAACCGCCGCATTGGTTGACGCTGATGCTCAAAGGCCCGCTCAGCGTGGTGACGTATTGCAGGCCCGCGCGCAGCTTGCCCCAGGAGGAACTCAACACGTTGTTGAGCGTGGGCTCGGTCGCCTTGTAGTAATAACTCATGGCCAGGTGGTCCTGCAGGTTGGCGCCCACCTGCTGCTGCGCCAGCACCACCGGCACCCCGTGGCGCTGCAAAATTTCGCCCGGCCCGATACCCGAGAGCTGCAGCAACTGCGGACTCTGGATGGCGCCGGCGCTCAACACCACGGCGCGGCGCGCGCGCGCGGTCGACGGCACGCCGCCCACGCGGTACGCCACACCGACCGCCGTCCGACCCTCCAGCAAAATCTTCTGAACCATGGCGCCGGTTTGCAGCCGCACCGTGCGGCGCTTGAGCGCCGGGCGCAAAAAGGCATCTGCCGCCGACCAGCGCATACCGTGCCGCGTATTGATGTGGTATCGGCCTACGCCTTCGGGTTGCGCCCCGTTGAAACCCTCGGTGAATGGCAGGCCGGCCTGTCGTGCGGCGTCGAAGAAATGGCGCTCCATCGGGTGCAGTTGCTGGCGCACGTCGCTGACGTACAAGGAACCGCTTTTCGAAGCTGTGCCATGGGCATCGACGCGGCGTTCGAAGTGTTCGTATACCGGGCGCACGTCGTCCCACGACCAGCCGGAATTGCCCAGCCGCGCCCACTCGTCGAAGTCGCCCGGCAAACCTCGGCAATAGACCATGGCGTTGATCGAGCTCGACCCGCCCACCACCTTGCCGCGCGGAAAATAAATGCGCCGGTGCTTGAGTTCAGGCTCGGGCTGTGCATCGAACTTCCAGTTGACGCGTTGGTCGTAGAAAGTCTTGCCGTAACCGATCGGCATGTTGATCCACAGACGCCGGTCGTGGCCGCCGGCTTCCAGCACCAGCACCGTGGCCTGGCCGTCGGCGCTCAGGCGGTCGGCCAGCACACAGCCCGCCGACCCGCTGCCGACGACGATGTAGTCGTATTCCTGTGCTGCCAAAATTTGCCCCGTTTCTTGCGAAGCCAAAGTGTAGGGCCGACCCGCGCCGCACAACACGCGCCAGCAGCCGGTCAATCCAAATAATTGAATCGGTTCAGGGGCGTTTTTCGATGCCGCGGCATGCTGATTTCAGCGGGTCGTCTGGGTGGCCGGCGCGGCAGCACCCCGGCGCGGATCCATCTGCAGCACGGCTTGCGAGCCGCCGCCCATCATGACGTAGTCATCCTTGTGGCCGGGTTCGCCCCGGTTGAACGGTTTGGCGCTGGTGAAGCGCCACACGCCCAGCGCCAGCAACACCAGTACAGCGGAAAAATAAAGCATCAAGGCTTCGGCGCCAAGCCAGTCCATCATGGCCCCTCCCAGCGTCGGGCCTACGGTAGCGCCTATGCCGTGCAGCAGCAACAGACCGCCGGCCACTTCCAGCACGCGAGAACGGTCGATCAGGTCGTTGACGTGGGCCACGCTCAGGCCATAAACGGTAAAGGCCAGGCCGCCATACACAATGCCCAGAAAAATCAGCGAGCCCTCGTATTGGCGCGCCAGATAAAAACCGGCTCCGGCAATCGCCGCGCAACATACGCAGACCCAGAACAGCACCCAGCGCCGGTCGTGCCGGTCCGAAAGATGCCCCACCGGCCACTGCATCACCGCGCCTCCCAGGATGGTGGCGGCCATGAACGTCGCGATGCCACGCTCGGTGAAACCCACGCCCTGGCCGAACACATGGCCCAGGCTGTAGAACGCGCCACTCAAGAGTCCCGAGCCGACTGCGCCGATCACGCCGATGGGTGAAATCGCGAACAGTTCCACCAGCCCCAGCGTGGGGGCTTCGGTTGGTTCGGGTTCGGACACCGGCGTCAGCGTGATCGGTACCAGCGCCATCGAAAACAGTATCGAGACCAGCGCGAACGGAACGAAACCAAAACGATCGCCGACCAGGATCAGCCACTGGCCCAGCGCCATCGACACTCCGCTGACCGCCATATAAGCCGCGAACACCTTGCCGCGCTGATCGCTGGTGGCCACCACGTTGAGCCAGCTCTCCACCACGATGTATAGGCCCACCAGGCATATGCCGGTAACGAAACGCAGCCCGCCCCAGAACCAGGGGTTGAGCCACAAGGCGTGCAGGATCGGCAGGCACGAAGCGATCGAGGCCATCGCGGCAAAGGCGCGGATATGCCCGACGCGCCGGATGATCGCCGGACAGGCATAGGTACCGAACACAAAGCCCGCGAAATAAGCCGACATGATCAACCCCGTGACCAGTCCGGAAAATTTAGCCGAGCTGGCCTGCGCGCCGATTGCGGAAAACATCAGGCCGGTGCCTACCACCAGCATGCCGACGCCGCTGAGCAACGAGGCCAGCGGCAAGAAGAGTTTGCCCAAGAGGATGTCCTTCGCGTTAGCCGCGAAAGGTAGCACATGGGGTTGTCAGGGCGCTTTCTCGAAGCCGCCAGGCACTACTTGCCCGCCACCGCCAATAGGGCTTTGGAATTGGTACGCGCAATCGTAAGTAAGGTTCGTGTTGCGCCGCTCGGCTTCAACTACGGGTGAGGTTGTCGGTCTTCGGCTTTGTGCACAGCCCCCTCAACTGGCAAGGAGTTCGCACCTGGAAATACGCGCCAATGCCTCACCCATTGACTCGCGTGCAATGGCCATGTCGTAGTTGACTTGGCCACGAAGCCACCAACCGTCGCTGAGCCCGAAATACCGGCACAGACGGAGGTCAGTGTCAGCGGTAATCGCGCGCTTGCCCGCGACTATGTCGCCAATGCGCTGCGCAGGTACGCCGATATCTTTGGCAAGACGGTACTTGGTCAGACCCAAGGGTTTGAGGAACTCCTCGTCCAGCATTTCGCCAGGGGAGACAGGTGCAACTGTGCGCATAGGGAAACTCCTTCAGTGGTAGTCAACGATCTCTACGTCTTTGGAGCCCTCAGGCGTCCACACGAAGCACACGCGCCATTGGTCATTGACACGGATGCTGTGCTGGCCTTTCCGGTTCCCTTTGAGTGCCTCAAGTTGATTTCCAGGCGGGACACGAAGATCCTCCAGGACCGACGACCAATCGATCTGTTCAAGCTTTCGTAGCGCCGGACGCTCCACATTGACCCATCGACGCACCCGCCTGCCTTGGAAGAGGGCTTCTGTTTCCTTGCACTTGAAGCTCTTGATCGTCACAGAGCGATAATAACGCAATGCATTAATAACGTAAAGCGTGTCTATTCCACGTGTCTGTTCCACCAACCCCGATTGGGCATTGGCACTGCGTGTACTTGTGAGGCCGAACGTTTGACATGAGCGGCAGACGAAAGGCGCAGCCTTTTGACTTTCCGCTCGATGGAATGGTCAGGGCTCACGTGGGATAGCGCTCAATCGATCTGCCGCTGACTGCCTGCCGCCAACCGCCTCCCGCAACGACCCAGCCTTACCAAGGCCGAATGGTGGCATGTTGACGTAGACACTCTCGTGCGACCCAAGTGAGGCAGCGTATGTTTCATGCCAAATTCCGACCGTACCATCCGTGCCAATAGATTGGTTGAAAGCGCGCCAGGCGGGTAGGTGCTGACCGTCCTTGTTTTTTGCGTACGCCAGCAGTTGCTCCATTGAGCGCCAGTATTGGACCAAGATGATAGTCCGAGAGAACCAGGCCTCAGCGTGAATGAAGCCTAGCTCTGGCTGTCGATAGAGCTCTTTCAACATGCGCGGCATTGCTGCGGCAACCGGCCACCACTTGTGGACGTTCATAGGTTTGTTGATTCTCATGCCGATGAGGAAGACGACGAAGTCACCTTCCAGATGCGCGGTGAGACGTTTTCTGTGAATCATGGGTTAGGCCTCAGGCACACGATATTCGAACGCCCAGAAGAACGGCCAAGAAGCGTAGGCAGCCGCCTGGCCCAAGCCACCTCCGGTGAGAGCAAGTAACTGCGCCTCCGATGGGAAGTTCTTGAGGACTCGATGTGTGGAACCATCGATGAGCTTCCTCGATTGATAGGTATTGCCTGTCGCGTCACTCTCGGCAATGGCTGACGAGCTGCCTTCGACAAACCGATTGTCTAGCAGCACGACCTTTGCGCCAGGCTCAAGCACTTCGTTGAGGCCGCGGAGGAACTCGCGCTGCCGTTCCAGCGGAACGTGCGAGAACCAGAAGCCCGCAAATGCCGCACTGAACAAGCCGCCATGGTGTTCAAGTGCGTACGCATCTCCAACCTCGAAGAGGACAGTGCTCTGCGGTACGCGCTGCCGGGCAATACGAAGAGTTTCTGCCGATGAGTCGACGGCGACGATGGAAGAAGCTACGGGAGCTAAGAACTGCGTCCAGTACCCCGTGCCGCACGCGACCTCCAACAACCGTTCGCCATACAGAGCCGACGGCAACCACTGTTCGATCTGGCGCAGATCTGCCTGACGCTCTGGCTTCTCGTACACGGCGTCATACTCGCCAGCGCGAGCGGCGTAATACGACTGCATAGGCGAGAGGTTATGTTGCAAGCTGGGGCCTAATCGGGATAGGAAGAAGCCTCGCGGCCCCTCCCTCCCACACCACCGGACATACGGGTCACGTATCGGGCGGTTCCTTGAAGTGACGGTGATCTCAGGCTGCCCTGGCCGGTGCCAGTTCGGGCAGCCCCATCAGACGAAACATCTTTGCGGGCAGTGCCAGCGTCAATGCCGGCGTTCGGCTCAGCCGCCATGGACCGTGCTCGCTCTTGCTGGTGTTCCAGGCTTCGCGCACGCTGAGCCCGCGCTTTCTGAGTTCGCGGTACCCCGCGCTGCCCCATTGTTTCCATGCGTAGCATCGTAACCGCCGTCGCACCCATGTGTCGATTTCGCGCCGATAGCGCGTTACGCTGTTGGTGGAAATGTGGCTCCCACTGGCGTTGGACGACTTGGGCCAGCGCTTGCAGGGCGTTCCGGTGCCAGAGGCACCTACTCTTCGCCAGTCACAAACATTCCTCAGGACTGTTTGTGTACGGCTCAGCCTCATATCCGGTTTTTGTTCATCGTCCCGCGATTTCGCCTTGGAGGACCGAAGCACCCCGCCTCGCGGCGACGCACTTGCCCTTTGGCTAACCTTCGGCTCTACATACACCTGGTGTCAGGACTTTCACCCGACTGGATTCGTGCCATGCACGGCACACACGTTTGAATTGAGGAGTGCACAAAAGGCGCAGCCTTTTAGCTGTCCCCTCGATGGAAGGGTTCGGCCCGCATCTTTGAATACGCCACTGTCGTGGCCTTGACGCAAGGGCGAGAGTAAACCATAATGGTTTCATTTTGGTTGGAGATGGACATGCCCACGACGTTGACTCTAAAGAACATTCCAGATGATGTGTATGGCCGACTCAAGCTCTCGGCGGAAACGCACCGCCGCAGCATGAACAGCGAAGCAATTGTGTGCCTGGAAGCTGTGCTCTTGCCAGCCAAGGTGACGCTCGCTGAGCGCTTGGCTCGCGCTCGTGAGCTTCGAGCTGCGCTGCCACAGGGCAAGTTTCGAGCGCGAGACATTGATGCCATGAAGCGAGAGGGCCGCTCATGATCGTGGTGGACTCCAATGTCTTGGTGTACCTGTACTTGCCGTGTGGCAGCGCAGCTCGAAGCTCACGAGCGCGAGCCAAGCGCTCAGCGAGCGTCACCTTGGCTGGCAAGAGCACAGCTTCCAGGCACACAATTGCTTCGCTGTTCATGCTGCGGCGGTG
>JANYBQ010000256.1 GCA_025360705.1 Betaproteobacteria bacterium
CAGGTTGCCCAGCACCGGAATTTTTAGCTTGCCGCGGATCCAGTCCACCGCCGTCTGCAACTTGTAGCCCTTGTCGTTGGGCGCCAGTTTGTAGCGCGTAAATTGAGCCAGCACGATCGCCTTTTGCCGCGCCAGTACGCCCGCGTACAACAACTGGCTCAACATGCGTTCGACCCGGTACGGGTGCTCCGCAATGTCCTCCAGAAACAGAATGCCGCCTTTCACTTGCGGAAAATAGGGCGTGCCAAGCAAAGAGGTCAGCACCGCAAGATTGCCGCCCCACAAAACCGCGTTGGAAAACGTCTTGCCGGTGCCCGGCATGCCAGGAAATTCTGAAGTGGAAGTTGCCGAATCGCCGGCAGGTATACGCGGTTTGGGAAGCTTCCATCCGGCACCTTCGGCCTGCCCCAGCAACAAATCGTCGAAGCAGGCCTCCATGATGTCGTCAGGCTGGTCGGCAACTCCAAAGTCTTCACCCACCGTGGGTCCGGCCCAGGTGACAGAGCCCGTCCTGGCCAGCACGGCGCATTGAAACGCCGTGAAGTCGCTGTAACCCAAAAAAAGCATGCCCTTGTCGATGGCCCTGCGCACCGCCCGGTAGTCGATATCCGCCAAAAGACGATTCAGCCCATAACCACCGCGCGAGATCATTGCTACATCGGCGCCGCTTGCCGCGGCACGGTGAATGGCAGCCAGCCGGGTCTCGTCATCGCCCGCAAAACGCATATGCGTGGCAAGTGCGTCCCGGTCGATTTCCACCTCATGGCCGAGAGCCCGGAGCCGTTTTATGCCGCGCCGAAACGACGCTTTATCGCGCTGCGCGCTGGAGGGAGAGTAGACATAAATATGGCTCATCGGTCAATGTTTTTGGCTGTGTTGAACAGCCGGCATTATCCGTTGTGCCCCAAACTTTTTTAGCAGCGGTAGCCCCTTCAAAGCACGCCGTAACCAAAATGCCGCAGCGCGGCTTGCGCAACCGGCCCGCCGTGCTCCTGCACGAAGTGGCCGGCATGTTCAAGAACCATGGGCGGCGGGCAGGCACGGACTGTCTGTTGCAGCTGCTGCATCACTGGCAGGCCTAGTACCATGTCCTGCGCGCCGACCGCCATGAAGCTTTGGCCAGACCACTGCGTGCGCCAGAACTCACGCGCCCGACGCGAGACCTCGGCGCCATCGGAGTGTTCGAATTCCGGCACCATCGGAGCAAACGCGCGTAATGCGGCCCGATGTCCGCCATCCGGAAAAGGCGCCATGTAGGCAGCACATTCCGGTTCGCTCATGTGCGGGTTGCCGCGTGCAAACAGCCGCGCAACATCGAACTCGGGATTCTTCGCGCACATCGCGCGCCAGGCCAAAAATCCAGCAGTCAAAGGCACATCTCCGGTTGCCAGCATCGTGTTCATGGCCAGCAGTCCGACATAACGTCGCGGCGCGGCCATCGGCAAGGTCAAGCCAAGCAGGCCGCCCCAATCCTGCACTACCAAAACGACCTGGTTCAAATCCAGACGCTCAACGAACTCGATCAGCATCCGCCGATGCCACGTGAAGTCGTGGGCCGACTCTTTCTTCGGTTTGTCGCTTTTGCCAAAGCCGATCATGTCCGGCGCCACCACACGGTGTCCGGCTGCGAGGAATACCGGGATCATCTTGCGGTACAGATAGCTCCAGGCCGGGTTGCCGTGCAGGCATAACCAGGTCGCCGGCGCATCAAGCGGGCCCTCGTCCAGATAGTGCATGCGCAGACCGTTCAATGCAGGCAGATCGCTCACGTAATGCGGCTGCCACGGATAGCCCGGCAGGTTGGCAAACCGGTCGTCCGGCGTTCTAAGTGCATCGTCACGCACCGGGCTGCTGTTCATACGGGTCACCTCGCGTTTATGGGCAAAAAATTCCTGTAGCACGGCTGAGCATTCAGAGGCCATCACACCGCCCTGGATGCGGGTTTGGTGGTTGAGTTGCGGGTGTGCGAAAAGGTTCAGGACGGAACCGGCGGCTCCGGTCTTGGGATCGCTGGCGCCAAATACCACACGCGCCAGCCGCGCATGCAACATGGCACCGGCACACATGGCGCAGGGTTCCAGCGTCACGAACAGTTCACAGCCATCGAGCCTGTAGTTGCCCAGCAC
Organism: Betaproteobacteria bacterium; assembly: GCA_025360705.1. Taxonomy (GTDB): domain Bacteria; phylum Pseudomonadota; class Gammaproteobacteria; order Burkholderiales; family Burkholderiaceae_C; genus CAISIP01. Next base: position 2,127 of record JANYBQ010000256.1, read on the forward strand.
GGCTGCCGCTGCGCGCAGCGCCACGATTTCGGCGTGTGCCGTTGGGTCATGGCCGGCAATCGGGTTGTTGTGGCCAGAAGCTATCACAACACCGTCTTTCACCACTACCGCACCGACTGGAATCTCGCCCGCGCTTGCGGCTAATCGCGCCTGCGCCAGCGCAAGTGCCATCCAGGATGGGTCGCCAGACATCTGTGCTCAGGCTGGGTCAGGGCCGACCTGTCCAGCACCGAGCTTGTCCATCCATTCGCCCAGTGCACGTTCGTTTTCACCAGCGGCGGCGTATCCGGCGCGCATCTTCGCGTGGGCCTCGGGCCGGTGCTGGTTCAGCTTGAGTTTGCATTGCAACGCGGTCACCCGCAGTTCGAACCCGACGATGCCGGCCAGCATCCGGTGCTGGTAGTCGGTGTCCAGCGCCAGCCACTGTTGCAGGTAGGCCGGGTCGTGGTCCGCTATCAGCTTCTTCAACAGACGATCCTTGGCCAATGCGTCTTCGATCAATGTTGCCTGCACGGTGCAATGCACGGCCAAGTAGTTCCAGGTCGGAACCCGCATCAAGTCCGGATACACCCGCGGCGACAGGTAAGCATGCGGTCCCAGAAAGGTGACCACCGCCCGTGGACGCGCCTGCAGGTAACGCCAGTGCGGATTCGGCTTGGCGCAATGGCCGAGCAATACCAGCTCTTCACCGCGCAGTTCCACGTGCAAGGGCAGATGCGACACAAACGGCAAGCCCTCATCGTCATTGCCGATCAGGCTGGCGAGCGGATGCGCGCGTATCAACTCAAGGGCCAGCGCGCGGTCTTTGGAATTGAATTGGGGCGGGAGGTACATGAGAGAACTTTAGCGCAAGCCCCACGTCTCAACACCGTTGCGCCGAAACGGCGTTTCCGATCAGATCATCGAGTGGCAATCGCCATACAACACACGCTGGTCCTCCACTCTGCGTACGCCCGGGATGTTCTCGGCGGCAATACGTGCCGCCTCCTTGTCGGCTTCGCTTGCGAATACACCGACGTACCTCACAATGCCGTGGTAGACGAAGACTCTGGACCATTTTCCGTACCACCACGGATGTTTCTCCAGCTCCCGGCGCAACTGGACCTGGATCTCCTCGTCAGGCTGTGTTGGTGGCGGGCCGATCATGTCCGTGTTGGCTGCCAGCGCCCGCACCAGATCGGCCCGCGTGACAAGGCCCACCAACTGGCCGCCGCGCAAAACCGGCACCCGCCGGACCCGGCGCGCTTCGAATATCGCCGCGATCTCGGCGACGGGCGCGTCCTCCTGCACCGACACCACCTCATGGTTCATCACATCCCGGGCGGAGCGACCGTGGGACTTGATGTACGCGTTCGGGGCCGGATCGGCCTGCGTCAGGCGCTGCCACCAGGTCCTGCTTGCCGGCCAACTGTCAGTACCGATCTCGTGGCGATGCAGCAGGTCGCCGTCTCCCACCACCCCCACCACCTTGCCTTGGTCGACAACCAGCACGCCGCTGATGCGGTGTTCCAGCAGCAATGCGACGATGCGCCGCAAGCTGGTCTCGGGCGTGACGGTGATGGCATGGGCCGTCATGACGTTTTTGGCTTTCATGGTCCGACTCCTTTCGGTTTAAGGCGCAGAAAGCGTCGCTCCATCAGGACCTGGCGCAAAACTGCCGCATTGTTGTGCAAGGGATCGTGCGCGTCGTAGAGCAGCGTCAACCGCCCCCGGTGGCGCAAATCATCCAGCAGCAACAGCAGGTCGTCACGTTGCGCGAGCTCCGTGCGATAACGCTGCGTGAATGCCGTCCACCGGCTCGGTTCATGGCCGTACCAGCGGCGCAGCAGGCTGCTGGGCGCGACTTCCTTGAGCCAGAGATCGAGGGTCAGGTGCTCCTTCGCGATACCGCGTGGCCAGAGCCGGTCCACCAGGACACGCATGCCGTCATTGGCCGCTACAGTATCGCGGGCATGCTTGAGCACCACGGCGCGGCGTGTCCGGCCCGGGTGGGCGGAGCCAGCCGCGGCGACGGGGTTGTGGGAGCGGGCGGGGGTGACTAGGAGCATGGGGATTACGCTTTCCGTTCCCATCTTCCGCCTTTGATAAACACAAGTAAAGTGATATTTATTAGATATTGAATGCAATAATTTTGCATTCATTCTTCGAAAATAGAACCTCCATGGACGTCAACCTCGCCCGGACCTTTCTTGAAATCGTTGCAACGGGCAGTTTCATGCGCGCCGCCGAGCGCCTGCATGTGACACAAACCACCGTCAGCGCGCGCGTTCGAACGCTCGAACAGCTGCTGGCCCGAACACTCTTTGTGCGTAACAAAGCCGGGGCATCCCTCAGCCCGGCGGGCGAGCTGTTCATGCCCCATGCATCGGCGCTGGTGCAGGTCTGGGAAAGGGCCCGGCAACAGGTGGCGGTACCGGCCGGGCATCGCGCGGTACTGGCGGTCGGATGCGAGATCAGCTTGTGGGAACCGCTGCTGCTGCACTGGCTTTTGTGGATGCGCTCCGCCGCGGCTCACCTGGCGCTTCGCACGGAAGTCGGTTTGTCGCAGGACTTGCTCGACAAGGTGGTTGCCGGCGCGCTCGACATGGCCATTGTTTACGCGCCGCAACAACGCCCCGGCCTGCGGATTGAACTGTTGATTGAAGAAAAGCTTGTCATGGTGACCACATCCAAACGGCGCAAGCTTCCACGCCCGGCCGACTATGTGTATGTCGACTGGGGTCCTGAATTCGCGGCGCAGCACGCGCTGGCGTTTCCCGAACTCTCGAACGCAGCGGTGACGGCCGGATTGGGTCCGCTCGGGCGCGAGTACCTGCTGGCGACCGGCGGCGCTGGCTACTTCCGCCTGGATGTGGTCCAGCGCCACCTGGACACCGGGCAGCTGTATCGCGTGCCGGAGGCGCCGGAGTTCCTTTACCCCGCATACGCGGTTTATGCAGTGGGCGCCGACCCCAAAATCGTGAATCCAGCCCTTGCGGGGCTCAGGCAAGTGGCGCATCCGCCCCACAAGATCGCATAAGATATAAAATATATAGATCTTATATGGCGCTTGACTTGGAACCTATCTTCGTTCCGATTACGCCTGCCTCCGGGAGAACAACTTGGCCAACATGGACCTCTGCACCGACACTGAAGTCGCCGTTATGGTGCATTCCTTTTATGCGGATATCCGGCGCGACGAAATCCTGGGACCGATCTTCAACCGCCACGTGGATGACTGGGACCACCACCTTGCGAAGCTGGTGGATTTCTGGTCTTCCATCCTGCGCGGAACCGGACGCTTCAGCGGCGCGCCGATGCCCAAACACGCTGCCCTGCCTGGTTTGAACGCGGAACTTTTCAAGCGCTGGCTCAGCTTGTTCGAGCAGACCACCTCGGCGCAGCCCAACCAGGCCATGGGAACCCGCGCCTATGCCATGGCGCAACGGATCGCCCAGAGTCTCTGGTACGGTTATCAAATCAACCACCAGCCCAGCGCGCTGCCCACGGAACTCACGCCTGGCTGAGATCCCTGCGTTCGCGCTTTAGCGGTGACGCTTCCTCCCGACAAGCCTCCGGCAGCGCCGGCCACACTGAACCCGGACCAGCCATGCGCCTGACCACCATGACCGACTACGCATTGCGCCTGCTGATGTACGTGGCGCAACACCCGGACCGCCTGTGCACCATCGCCGAGATCACGCGGGCCTACGGCATTTCCGAAGCCCACCTGATGAAAATAACCCACCAGCTGGGCCTGCAGGGGTGGATCGAAACCGTGCGCGGCAAGGGCGGTGGCATGCGGCTGGCGCACGCTCCGCAAGACATCAACCTGGGTGCGGTAGTGCGCGGCATCGAACCGGATTTTCTTCTGGTCGAATGTTTTGCCACCGGCAACGCCTGCGTGCTCACGGGTAGTTGCCGCCTGACCGGCATTCTGGACGGCGCGTTACGAAATTTCCTGGCGCATCTGGATGGATTCGCCCTCTCCGACATCCTGCCCGTTCTCAAGGTCGCGGCACGCAAACAACAACCCATCACCTTACATCGTCGGGTAGCGTCATGAGCCGGGCGCGGCAGGCGGCCAAAGCCGCGCGACACGTTCGCGCAGCATCGGCAGCACTTCAGCCTCGAACCACGGATTGCGGGCAAACCAGCCCCGGTTGCGCGGCGAAGGATGCGGCAAGGCCAGAGTGCCTGGCGACCGCCCTGCCCAAGCCTGCACGGTGTCGGTCAGATTGCCGCGCCACCCGTCGCGCAGGTAGTGGCTCTGTGCGTGTTGTCCCAGTAGCAGCGTGAGGGTCACGTTGGGCATCCGCGCCAGCAGCCGCTCATGCCAAAGGTCGACACATTCGGGCCGCGGCGGCAGATCGCCTCCCCCACCACGGCCCGGGTAACAAAAGCCCATCGGCATCAGCGCTACCTTGGCCGGATCATAAAACGTTTCGCTGTTCACTCCGAGCCACTGGCGCAGGCGGTCACCGCTGGCGTCGCACCATGGAATGCCGCTCGCATGTACGCGTGTACCCGGCGCCTGCCCCACGATCAACAAACTCGCCCCGGCACCGATCTGCACGACCGGCCGCGGACCGAGCGGCAAATGCGCGGCGCAAACACGGCAGGCGCGCACCTGGCCCAGCAATCTGTCGAGCGCTTCAGGCTTGACTTTGCCCGTGTCGCGGCCCATCCCACGTGCCTGACAAGAACCGGCTACGGCCACGGGCGGAGCAGCGCCGTGGTTGGGTCTGCCGCGGGGCACGATCAACAACGCGTCGGCCCCGCCAGCCAGTTGGCCAAGGCGCCGGTCACGACATCGGGCTGCTCCATGGTCGTCATGTGGCCGGATTCCTCTATCACCTGAAGCCGCGCCCCTGGAATCATGGTTGCCATCTGCTCATGGCGGGCGAGCGGGCTCCACTGGTCGTCGCGACCGCATAAAACCAGGGTAGGCACGGCAATACGTTCAAGCCCCTTTGTCGCGTCTGGCCGGCCCAGCAAGGCGCGAATCTGTGCTTCGAAAATAGCGGGTGTGCTGCGTTCGATCATGGCCAGGATGACGTCGAATACCGGTGTGGCCAGTTGCGTGGCGTGCACCATGCCACGTGCCCATGCCGCGCCCATCGCACGCATGCCCGCGGTGCGCGACTGCTCCAGCAACACCAGGCGACCCGCCTTCTCCCGCTCGCCCGCCGCTCCGACTGGCAGCGGTTGGTACCCGGTGTCGAGCAAGGCAAGACGTTGCACCCGATGAGGCGCCAGCCGCACCATTTCCAGCGCCACCCGGCCGCCCATGGAATGACCGGCCAGGGAAAAACATTCGGACGGCGCCGTAGCCAATGCGTGTTCCGCCATTGCCGTCAGGCTGTCCAGCGAACCGTAGTCGGGCACATGGCAGTCGGCCTGTGCAGTCAGCAAATGAATTTGGTCCTTCCAGACCGCGGCGTCGCATAGAAGGCCGGGCAACAGCAGCAACGATGGTTTGGACATTTTGTTTACCAATGAAAGCATCAACCCCGCGCAACGGCCAGAGTGCCAGAGGCAGGTGCCGGGTTTGACCGATCAGGCTGTGTACCAACACAAACTCATGCACGGTCCAACGGATCGTTTCGACGGGGTGTTCGCCGACGACCTTGGTAGCGTCATACAGCAGCGTCACGTGCGGCGTAAAGCCCGATTTCACAGCTAAACCGGCACCTTGCATCGCCAAAACAAGTTTCTGCCGGAACTCAGTAAGTGCGATAAGGCCTTCGCCCCCAAATAAAACAAGCGGCTTCTCTTGATCACCCTTGAAGCTCATAACGCGGTCAAACTTCACTTCGAAAGGCGGCATGACAATAGACGCCATTGCCAGTCTCACCGCATCCACGATGTCTTGCGGCAAGACGTCGAAGTTGCCGAATGGGTACAGCGTAATATGGAACCGGTCCTTCAGGAGAGGGCTCCCAGTCAATCCATGCAAGCTTTGCTCACGATGCGCGAGCCTCATGAGGCATTCGGCGGTTTCCGCGTGCGGGAAGGCTGCCAAAAACAACCCGTTCCGCCCATTCCGGATTGCCTTCGACCACCGTTTTGGCTCTGGTACAGGTTCAAAGCCCGGCAGCAACACCTGCTCCGGCAAGCAGTCCGCATCGCCGGTGCTGAAACGGCTGGTTGCCATGGTTTACCTCAAGCCCTTTCCTACTCCCACTCGATCGTCGCCGGCGGTTTGCTGCTCACGTCGTAGGTCACCCGATTAATGCCGCGCACTTCATTGATGATGCGGCTTGACACTCGTCTGAGCAGCGCATAAGGCAGCTCGGCCCAATCGGCGGTCATGAAGTCGCTGGTTTGCACGGCGCGCAGCGCCACCACGTAATCGTAGGTGCGTCCGTCGCCCATCACGCCCACGCTCTTGACCGGCAGGAAGACGGCGAACGCCTGGCTCGTCAGGTCGTACCAGTTCTTGCCGGTTTCGGCATCCACGAAGGTGCGCAATTCTTCGATAAAAATTGCATCCGCGTGCCGCAGCAGGTCGGCATATTCTTTTTTTACTTCGCCCAGTATGCGCACGCCCAGCCCAGGGCCGGGGAAAGGATGCCGGTACACCATGGCGCGCGGCAGTCCCAACGCCACGCCCAGTTCACGCACTTCGTCCTTGAACAATTCGCGCAGCGGCTCCAGCAATTTCAGACCCAGTTGCTCGGGCAGGCCGCCGACATTGTGGTGGCTCTTGATGGTCACCGCTTTTTTCGTCCTGGCGCCGCCGGACTCGATCACATCGGGGTAAATCGTGCCCTGCGCCAGCCAGGCCACATGGCGCGACTGGTCGCCCTTTAGCTTGGCCGCCTCGGTCTTGAACACTTCCACGAATTCGCGCCCGATAATTTTGCGTTTAGCTTCTGGATCACTCACGCCCGATAGATGGCCGAGGAACTGGTCGGCCGCATCGATTCGCACCACCTTGGCGTGCAGCTTACCGACAAACATGTCCATCACCGCGTCGCCTTCATCGAGCCGCAAGAGACCGTGGTCCACGAACACACAGGTTAGCCGGTCGCCGATGGCGCGATGGATCAGGGCAGCGGCCACCGACGAATCTACGCCACCCGACAGACCCAGGATGACTTCTTCCTCGCCCACCTGGGCGCGGATTTTCTCAATCGCCTCGGTTATGTAATCGCCCATGATCCAGTCGGCACGGGTGCCGCAGATCTCCAGCACGAAACGCTCAAGAATCGCCGCGCCGCGTTTTGTGTGCGTCACCTCGGGGTGGAACTGCACGCCATAAAAGCGCCGCTCTTCGTCGGCCATCCCGGCTATCGGGCAACTGTCGGTACTGGCCATAAGTTTGAAGCCGCCTGGCATCTCGGTGACCTTGTCGCCGTGGCTCATCCACACCTGCAACATGCCGTGGCCCATGGGCGTGGCGTAATCCTGCAGGCCGTTCAACAACCGGGTGTGGGCGTGGGCACGAACGTCCGCATGGCCGAACTCGCGTTTGCTGCTGGGTGCGACACGTCCGCCCAATTGCACGGCCATGGTGAACATCCCATAACAGATGCCAAGTACCGGAATTCCCAGTTCGTAGACCAACACAGGCGCTCGTAGATCGTGCTCTTCATAGGTACTGGCGTGGCTGCCCGACAAAATCACTCCCTTGAGCTGGCCGTCGCTGGCGTAAGAACGCAGCCATTCATTGCCGATGTCACAGGGCACGACTTCGCAGAAAACATGGGCTTCGCGGATGCGCCGCGCAATCAGTTGCGTAACCTGCGATCCAAAGTCGAGAATAAGGATTTTCTGATGTTGCATATGGAGGAGAGTAGCTACCGTATACAAGGTTTCAAGCGGCAATTTTCCGACGGGCCGCCCCAAGGGAAATTAACCCCCTTTGGCGGGCAGCGTAGTCCACGCAGTGACAAGCGTGGGGGCCAATTTCCCGCCGGGCCGCCCCAAGGGAAATTAACCCCCCCGGGGGGCAGCGCGGTACACGCAGTGACAAGCGTGGGGGCCACATCAATCCGCGCGGTAGTTAGGCGCTTCTTTCGTGATCTGCACGTCATGCACATGACTTTCGCGAATGCCGGCAGCGGTGATTTCCACGAACTCGGCCCTCGCCTGCATGTCCCCGATGGTCGCGCAGCCGCAATACCCCATGCTTGCCCGCACGCCACCTGACATCTGGTAGACGATGGAGACCACGGACCCCTTGTACGGCACGCGTCCCTCTATTCCCTCGGGTACCAGTTTGTCGGCGTTCGGGTTGCCGGTGGTGGCCTCCTGGAAATAACGGTCCGCGCTGCCTTGTTGCATGGCGCCTATCGAGCCCATGCCGCGGTAACTTTTATAGCTGCGACCCTGGTACAGGATCACCTCCCCTGGCGCCTCTTCGGTGCCCGCGAACATGCCGCCCATCATGACCGTGCTGGCGCCGGCGGCAATCGCCTTGGCGATATCTCCGCTGTAACGCACGCCGCCGTCGGCGATCAGCGGCACGCCGCTGCCGCATAGTGCGGTGGCCACGCTGTCGATCGCCATGATCTGCGGCACACCGACGCCGGCCACGATACGTGTAGTACAAATCGAGCCTGGACCAATGCCGACCTTGACCGCGTCCGCGCCCGCCTCCACCAGTGCCCGCGCGGCGGCACCGGTGGCGATATTGCCGCCGATCACGTCCACCTGTGGATAGTTGCGTTTGACCCAGCGCACGCGCTCTATCACGCCCTGGCTGTGGCCGTGCGCCGTATCCACCACAATGGCGTCGACGCCCGCGCGCACCAGCGCCTCAACGCGCTCTTCGGTGCCTTCGCCAACACCCACGGCAGCACCTACCCGAAGCTTGCCCAGCGCGTCACGGGCGGCATTGGGAAAACTGGTTTGTTTGGTGATGTCCTTGACCGTGATCAAGCCCTTGAGCTCGAACGCGTCGTTGATCACCAGCAGGCGTTCGAGTTTGTATTTGTTCAGCAGCGCCTTGGCTTCGAGCAGGGTGGTCCCATCGCGCACCGTGACCAACTTGTCGCGCGGCGTCATGATGTGGCTTACTGGTATGTCGTAGCGGGTCTCGAAGCGCAAATCGCGGCCAGTGACAATGCCTACGACCTTGCCGCCTTCGCACACCGGGAAACCGGATACGCCAAGTTGCTCCGACAGGTCGATCACCTGGCGCACCGTATGCGTCGGCGTGATGACTACCGGGTCGCGTAATACGCCGGATTCGTAGCGTTTAACGCGTGCAACCTGCGCGGCCTGGTCCTTGGCGGAAAAATTCTTGTGCACGATACCGATACCGCCCTCCTGGGCCATGGCAATCGCCAACCGAGCTTCGGTAACCGTGTCCATGGCGGCCGATACCAGCGGCAGGTTAAGCGTGATGTTGCGGGAGAAACGGGTGGCAAGGGAGGTGTCCTTGGGCAGGACTTGGGAGAACGCAGGCACCAACAACACGTCGTCGAAGGTGAGCGCTTTGCCGAGCAGGCGCATGTCAAAGCTCCAAATGACGAATTGTACCCGCGCACCCCTGCCGGGCACCCTCCGTCAGCGGTAAACTGCGCCCATGAACAGGTTCCCAACACTACTCGTGGTCGCTGTTGCCTGGCTGGCCTGCAGCGCTGCCCAGGCACAGTGGCAATGGACGGACAAAGATGGCCGAAAGGTATTCAGCGACCGCGCGCCGCCGGCGGATGTACCGGCAAAGAACATCCTGAGGCAACCCGGCATGACCACGCGCGCTAGCGAGGTACCGGCCAATGCAGCGCCGACCCGGGCGGCCTCGGCCACGGGGGAGCCGGCTGGTCAATCCGCATCGGATGTAGACACTCCAAAACTTAGCGGCGTTGACAAGGAATTGGCTGACAAGAAGAAGTTGGCCGAGGCCGCGATCGCGGCCAAAACCAAAGCCGAAGAGGAACGCGTGGCCAAGGCCAGGGTGGAAAACTGCGACCACGCAAAGAGTAACAGGGCCGTCATGGATTCGGGGGTGCGCGTGTCGCAGACCGATGCCAAAGGTGAACGCATAGTGATGGACGACGCGGCCCGGACGGCTGAACTCAAGCGTATTCAGACAGCCGTGGCTACCAATTGCAGATGAGTCGGGGCCAACTGTTATCAGTAACCGGCTTTGGCGCCAGGCCGCTTGCGCGCAAAGAGGCCGGCTGAGCGCGTTCCCTGTTGCTCAAAACGCGCGCGGCGGGCCTCCTTGGGGTCGACCTTGAGCGGCCGATAGATTTCAACCCGGTCCCGGTCTTGCAAAACCTGCTGCAGCGCGGCTTTTTTGCCCCACACGCCCAGCGCCAACTTGTCGGCGGTTAGGTCAGGAAATTCCGCCAACATGCCGCTGAATTGCAAAGCTTGCGCGACCGTGGCACCAGGCTCAAGTAACAACGCAACCTCGTTAACCTTGCGCGCAAACGGGGAAAACACCACAGTCACGCGAATTTCCATAGCTACTTTGCGTAGACCTGTTCGGCCCGTTTCACGAAGGCGTCCACCAAACTGCCCGCGATCCAGTCGAACACCGGCCCCACCAAGGCTCCCAGCGCGGCATTGTCAAAGCCATAGTTCAGTACCAGTTCCACTCTGCAGGCGCGCTGTGCGCCATCGCCCAGGGGGATAAACTTCCACTGACCGTCGAGTTGGGAAAACGGTCCGTCCACCAGTTTCATGCCCACGGCGCGACCAGGTGTGTGCAAGTTGCGCGTAGTAAAGCTTTGGTGTACGCCGCCAAATGCGATGCCCACCCTGGCTGTCATGCCTGTGTCGTCCACCGCCACCACTTCCGCGCGATCGCACCAGGGCAGAAATTTCGGGTATACGGCAATGTCGGTCACCAGCGCATACATTTCCTCGGGCCGATACCAGATAAGGACGGACTTGTTGACGGTTTTCATAGAATGCAGGGCTGCGCGGGATTGTAGATAAGGAAGCACCCGAGCCTTATTCGCACCACTTACAACCCCACTTCGCACCCATGGCCAAGAAACCCGATACCGCTGCCCCGAAACAGACGCGCATTGCCGACAACAAGAAGGCCGCGTACAACTATTTTTTCGAAGAACGATTCGAGGCCGGCATGGTGCTGGAGGGCTGGGAAGTCAAGTCACTGCGCGAAGGCAAGGTCCAGCTGACCGATGGCTACGTGGTGATCCGCAACGGTGAGCTGTTCGTGATCGGTTGCCAGATCAACCCGCTGGGGACTGCGTCCACCCACGTCAGTCCGGACAAGGTGCGCACCAAAAAACTGTTGATGCACAAGGAAGAGATCAAGCGGCTGATAGGAAAAGTGGAGCAAAAGGGCTACACGCTGGTGCCGCTCAACCTGCACTGGAAAGCGGGCCGGGTGAAGTGCGAAGTCGCGCTGGCCAAAGGCAAGGCCGAACACGACAAACGCGACACCATCAAGGACCGTGAAGGCAAACGCGAAGTCGAACGCGTGATGAAAACCCGCAACCGCTGAGCGGCTGCAACCGTTGCCTGTTCTACATGCCCAGGTAAGCCTTTGTTGCCTCCTGATTGGCGACGAACTCGTCCATCGTGGCGTTGTAACGAACCTCTCCCTTCTCAAGGACACAGACCCGGTCCGACACCAGGGCGGCGAAGAATATGTTCTGCTCCGACAGCAGGATGCCGACCCCATGCGATTTAAGCTCCAGGATCGCCTGTGCCATTTGTTCGACGATGATGGGAGCCACGCCCTCGGACGGTTCGTCCAGAAGCACCATGCAAGGATTGCCCATCAGAGTACGCGCCAGCGTGAGCATCTGCTGTTCCCCGCCACTCATGCGTGCGCCCAGGCGATCGCGCATGGCACCCAGATTGGGAAACAATTCGAACAGCTTTTGCGGTGTCCACACCGGCAATGCGCCTGCGTCCGACGGCTGACGTGGGTTCTGGCGCCCCACCTCAAGGTTTTCGAGCACGGTCAGGTCGCTGAAGATGCGCCGGTCTTGCGGGACGTAACCCAAGCCCAGCCGCGCCACTTCGTGCGGCGCGCTGCGGGAGATATCACGGCCAAGAAAAGACACTGCCCCGCTGCGTTTGTCGATCAGCCCCATCAGCGCTTTCAAGGTCGTCGACTTGCCCGCGCCGTTGCGGCCCATCAAGGCAAGCACCTGGCCACGCCGCACCTGCAGGTCCACACCGTGGAGAATTTGCGCCGCGCCGTACCAGGCGCGCAGGCCACGAACGTCGAGCATTGCGTCGTCGTGCCGCTCCATCAGGCGGTGTCCCGTGAACGCAGGGTGTTGTCGAACGTCTTTCCGCTGCCGAAATACACCTCCTGCACCCTGGGGTTGTTCCGGATATCCGCCGGCTTTCCATCGGCAATGACCCGGCCACCCGCCAGCACGACGATGCGATCCGCAAAGGCGAACACCACGTCCATGCTGTGTTCGGTGAATAACACCGCCAGGCCGCGCCGCGTTACCCACTGCCTGGTCAACGCCATCAGTTCAATACGCTCTTGCGGCGCCATGCCCGCAGTGGGTTCATCCATCAGCAACAAGCGGGGGCTGTTGGCGACCGCAATCGCCAGTTCCACACGCTTTACGTCACCATAGGCCAGCACGCCGCAAGGCCGCTCCGCTTGCCCCGCCATACCGACCCGCAGCAGCAATTCCATCGCCTCTTCCCGTTTGTGCCGGGCTGCACGATGCCAGATGGAAAACAGCTTGCGATCGGCGGACAGCAAGGCCAGCTGGACATTTTCCAGCACGGTCAGCGACCCAAATGTCTCGGCGATCTGAAAGGTGCGGCCGACCCCCATGCGCCAGATGTCGCGCGGCGCGCGCCCGAGCAATTCCTGGTCCCCCAACAGAATCGACCCCGCGTCGGCACCCAGCTGTCCATTGAGCATGTTGAAGACGGTGGACTTGCCGGCGCCATTGGGGCCAATCAGCGCCAGCAATTCGCCTGCCGCGACGCTGAAGCTCACACCATCGACCGCGCGGTTGCCGTCAAAAGCCTTCTCAAGATGGGAGACCGTCAGAAGACGCACTATTTCCGCCCCCCGGTGCGCAAAGACTCCACCATCTGGTTCGCAAAGCCCGCGATCCCCTGTGGAAACGCCAGTACCAGCAGCAACACAATGGCACCCAGCAAGGCGCGCCAGTAGTCAGTGCCGCGGGCGACACTGTCCTGTAGCCAGGTGAATGTGACGGCACCCACGAGTGGACCCGCGAGAGTTTGAACACCGCCCAGCAACACCATCACCAAGCCGTCAATGGAGCGGCTTATGCCCAGGCTGTCGGGCGAAATACTTCCCTTGGAAAAAGCGAACAAGGCACCCGCCAACCCGGCAAACAGCGCCGCGACCACGAAGGCCGCCCACTGCACGTGTTTGACGTTGATGCCAATCGCTTCGGCGCGCACCGCGGAATCGCGACCGGCGCGCAGGGCATAACCGAATGGAGAAAACACCATGCGATGCAACACCAAAACCGCGCCGACAACCAGCACCAGCGTGAGGTAGTAATACGCCTGCTTGTCGGCCAGCCACGGCGCGGGCCATACACCGGTCAAGCCGTTGCTGCCACCCGTGAAATCGTCCCACTGGTAAACAACGGACCACACAATCTGCGCAAACGCCAGTGTCAGCATCGCAAAATAGACGCCGGACAAACGTACACAGAACCAGCCAAAAAGCAGCGCCGCCAACGCGGCGGCGAGCGGCCCGCCCAGGATGGCGGCCTCCATGGGTGCATGGGCGGAGCGCACCAGAATCGCCGCGCCATAGGCTCCAAGCCCAAAGTACGCCGCATGGCCAAACGAATGCATGCTCCCCGGACCCATGATGAAGTGCAGGCTGGCGGCAAACAGGGCGGCAGTCAAAAGGTCGATTGCAAGTACGGTCAGGTAGGGCGATTGCCTCGTCAGCAGGGGCCATGCGAGCAATGCCAGCAGCAGAATCGCCGCGGCGGTGGCCTGCGGGCGGCCAGCCGCCCGCAGCGGCGCCTCCGGCGGGGCGGAGCTGCGGCTCTGGACTTGCGCGCGGCCCAGCAGGCCCCAGGGACGCACGATCAAAACCAGCGCCATGACCAGAAACTCGACCACCAGCGTCAGGCTCGAAAACGAAAAATCGAGGCCAAGGAACTGAACCGTCCCCAGACCCACGCACAGGGCCTTGATCTCCGCGATCAGCAGTGCCGCGAGGTAGGCTCCGGGAAGGGAGCCCATGCCACCGACCACCACCACTACGAAGGCCTCACCGATCGTCTGCAAATCCAGCCCCAGATTGGCGGGTTCGCGCGGAAGCTGCAATGCCCCACCCAGACCCGCCAGCATGGCGCCAAGCGCAAATACGCTGGTAAACAGCCATGCCTGATTGACACCGAGGGCCGCCAGCATGTCACGGTCCTGTGTGGCGGCGCGCACCAGAATACCCCAGCGCGTGCGGTGCAACAGCAACCACACCAGGCCCAGCACCAGCGGCCCGATAACGATCAGCAGCAGGTCATAGGCCGGAAAGCGGTGCCCTGCGATGGTCACCGCCCCTTCCAGCCCCGGCGCGCGCGGCCCGAGCAGGTCTTCCGGCCCCCATAACCACAAGGTGGCATCCTTGAACACCAATACCAGCGCAAAAGTGGCCAGCAACTGAAACAACTCCGGCGCGCGATAGATGCGGCGCAGCACAGTGAATTCGACCACCGCCCCGAGCACGCCGACCAGCGCCGACGCCATCAGCAGCGCGGGCCAGAACCATGCGCCCGCGCCAAGCCTGTCCACCAGGGACCAGGCGATATAGATGCCCAGCATGTAGAACGAGCCATGCGCGAAGTTGACAATGCGCGTGACGCCAAAGATCAGCGACAAACCCGCGGCGACCAGGAACAGCGAAGACGCTCCAGCCAGGCCATTGAGCAGTTGCACGAAAAATGCCGACAGTCCCATGGCAAACGTTTGGGAAAAACTGGGTAGCGGTGACTGAAAGGATCAACGGCGGCGCGCAAGGCGTGGCGCCTTGCCCGACTCAGAGCGTGAGAGGCAGTCCAATGCACCCGCATTGGATTGCCTCTCACGCTCTCAGTCCGCGGCGCGCAGCTTTTTGACTTCGCTGTCGGATGGCTGAAAGTTGGCGCCATCCAGGTAACGATAGTCCACCATCACGCCTTTGCCACCCTCATTCCGGATCTTTCCGATGAATGCACCCATGGTGGATTGGTGGTCGAGGGCGCGGTAGCTTATCTTGCCAAACGGCGTCACAACCTGCAAGCCCGCAAAGGCGGCGACGAGCTTCTCGGTGTCTGCACTGCCCGCCTTCTTGATGCCTTCCGCAATCGACTTGATGGTGCTGTAGCCGACCACCGAACCCAGGCGCGGATAGTCCTTGTATTTGCCGTGGTAGGCCAGAAAAAACGCCTTGTGCTCGGGCGTCTGAATCCCGTACCAGGGGTAACCGGTGACCAGCCAGCCGTTGGGCGTTTCATCCTTCAGCGGGTCGAGGTATTCCGGCTCGCCGGTCAGCAAGCTGACCACCTCGCGCCCCTGAAACAGCCCGCGCGTATTGCCTTCGCGCACGAACCTGGACAGGTCGGGGCCAAACAATACATTGAAGATGGCATCCGGTTTGGCGTCCGCCAGAGCCTGCGTGACGCTGCCCGCATCCACCCGCCCCAACGGCGTGGCCTGCTCGACAACGAACTCCACGTCGGGCTGGGCGGCCTTCATCAATTGCTTGAATGTGGCGGCAGCGGACTGGCCGTATTCGTAGTTGGGATACACGATGGCCCAGCGTTTCTTCTTGAGCTTGGCCGCCTCCGGTACCAGCATGGAAACCTGCATAAAAGTCGAAGCCCGCAAACGGTAGGTGTACTTGTTGCCGTTCTGCCAGACGATCTTGTCCGTCAGAGGTTCGCTGGCCAGAAAGAAAATCTTCCTCTGTTTCGCAAAGTCGCCCAGGGCCAGACCGATATTGGAAAGAAACCCGCCGGCCAATACATCAACGCGTTCACGCGAGACCAGTTCTTCCGCGGCGCGTACGGCATCGCCCGGGGTGGCGTTGTCGTCACGTGTCACCAGTTGAAGCTTGCGGCCGTTCAAGCCGCCAGCCGAATTGATCTCCTCGATCGCCAGCTCCATGCCCTTTTTGTAGGGCTCCAGGAAAGCCGGCTGGGCCTTGTAGCTGTTGATCTCGCCGATCTTGATCACGTTCTGGGCACCGGCCTGCAGCCCGGCCAATCCCAGCAAAACGGCAAGTGCCATATGCAAGGCGTTTTGAATCTTCATGCTAATGTCCTTTGGTCAACTACAAACTGTCGCGCCCGGCTTTCTTGCGTTCGTGTTCCTTTAGGTAACGCTTGCGTAGGCGGATGCTCTTGGGGGTGATTTCCACCAACTCATCGTCCTCGATAAACTCGACCGCGTATTCGAGCGTGAGCTGGATCGGCGGCGTGATCTTGATCGCGTCTTCCTTGCCGCTGACGCGGAAATTGGTTAGCTGTTTCATGCGTACCGCGTTCACCACCAGGTCGTTATCGCGGCTGTGGATGCCAACGATCATGCCTTCATACACCGGGTCGCCGGCCTTGACGAACATGCGGCCGCGGTCATCCAGTTTGCCCAGCGCGTAAGTCACGATTTCGCCGTCGTCCATGCTGATCAACACCCCGCTCTTGCGGCTTTCGATGTCCCCACGGTAGGCTTCATAACCATCGAATATGTTGCTGGCCAAACCAGTGCCGCGCGTCAGATTCAGGAATTCGTTCTGAAAACCGATCAGCCCACGCGCGGGAATGCGGTACTCCAGCCGGACCCGGCCCCGGCCATCCGGCTCCATGGTCATCAGGTCGCCCCTGCGCAGACCCAGCGCCTGCATCACACCGCCCTGATGGCCCTCTTCTATATCCACCGTCAGCATTTCGATGGGTTCGTGTTTCTCGCCATTGACCAATTTGAAGACCACCCGCGGTTTGGAAACCGCCAGCTCATACCCTTCGCGGCGCATGTTCTCCAGCAGAATCGTCAGGTGCAACTCGCCGCGTCCCGACACCTCGTAGATCCCCTCTTCGTCGGTGTCGATGACGCGTAGCGCGACATTCGCCTGCAACTCGCGCGTGAGCCGGTCGCGCAACTGGCGGCTGGTCACGTACTTGCCTTCGCGCCCGGCCAGAGGCGAGGTATTGACGCAAAAATTCATCGTCAGGGTCGGCTCATCGATCATGAGCATCGGCAACGGCGCGGGGTTCAGCGGGTCAGTCAGCGTGACGCCGATGCCCACCTGCTCTATACCACTAACAAGCACGATGTCGCCAGGCCCGGCTTCAGTCGCGGCGATTCGTTCCAGGCCTTCGAATTTCAGAATCTGCTGCACTTTTGCCTTGCTGGATTTTCCCTGGGCACCCTCCATCACGAGTACTTCCTGGTTGATCCGGATCGTGCCCTGGCTGATGCGGCCAACGCCGATCCGGCCAACGTAGGTGGAATAGTCGAGCGAGCTCACCTGCAGTTGCAGGGGGGCGGCAGGATCGCCCTTGTTGGCGGGTACGTGGGTCAACACGGTGTCGAACAAGGGCGCCAGATCCGTGCCCCATTGCTCACCGGCCGCACCTTCTTTCATGGCGGCCCAGCCATTCAGACCGGATGCATACACCACGGGAAAGTCCAGCTGCTCTTCGGTCGCGCCCAACTTGTCGAACAAATCGAAAGCGGCATTGATGACGTAATCGGGACGCGCGCCCGGGCGGTCCACCTTGTTGACGACCACGATCGGTTTTAGGCCCAGCGCCAGCGCCTTCTTGGTCACGAAGCGGGTTTGCGGCATCGGCCCTTCCACCGCATCGATCAGCAGCATCACGCCGTCGACCATCGACAAGGCACGCTCCACCTCGCCGCCGAAGTCGGCGTGGCCCGGCGTGTCCACGATGTTGATGTGGGTGTCCTTCCAGTCCACTGCGCAGTTCTTGGCCAGAATCGTAATGCCGCGCTCCTTTTCCAGGTCATTGCTGTCCATCACGCGTTCGGCCACTTTTTCGTTAGCCCGGAAGGTGCCGCTCTGGCGCAGCAACATATCCACCAGCGTGGTCTTGCCGTGGTCCACGTGGGCGATGATGGCGATGTTGCGAATCTGTTTGTAGCTCATGGTTCTCTTTTCTTTCTGAAATCTGTCTGATCCGTATTAGCCGAGTCAGGACGCCGCGAGGGATTGCCCGATCTCGATCGGACTTAGCAGGCGTCCCGGAATCAATTCGCCGCCGCGTATATGGGCGGTGCCCAGCAAAGCCCGCGGCTGCCCGCCGTACACGGCAATCCGCGCCGCGTCGGGCCAATTGCCGCGCCGGCGCAATCCGCTCAGGAAACGCCCCGCCTCGTCGGGCGCCAGCGTGACCGCGGTGTGTCCGTCCAACAAGCTGTCCACCGGCAGCAGACACGCCAAACGCCCGGGCTCGGTCATGGATTCAAGCTGCTCCAGCCGGACGCATTGGGCCACATCGAAACCGCCCGTGGCGATACGTCGCAAATACGTCACATGCGCGCCGCAACCCAGAGCCTCGCCGATGTCCTGGGCCAGCGTGCGAATGTAAGTGCCTTTGCTGCAGGTTACCAATATCCTGATTGCCGGCTCGGCGTCATCCGCCTTGAGCGTCAGCGTCAGCGCGCGTATCGTGACCTCACGCTTCTGCCGCTCCACTTCAATACCGGCCCTTGCATATTCGTACAAAGGTTTACCGTCTTTCTTCAATGCGCTATACATCGGCGGCATTTGCAGTATCGGCCCCAGAAATCCGCCGCGCACCCGATCCACGTCTGCCTGCGTAACCCGGACCGGTCGCTGCTGCACCACCTCCCCTTCGGCGTCGCCAGTGTCGGTCGTTACACCCAACACGGCTATCGCTTCATAGGTTTTGTCGGCATCGAGTTGCAGCTGGCTGAACTTGGTCGCGGCGCCGAAACACAAGGGCAACACTCCCGTAGCCAATGGGTCCAGCGTGCCAGTGTGGCCGGCTTTCTCGGCGCGTAACAGCCACTTGGCTTTCTGCAAGGCATCGTTACTGGACCATCCAAGCGGTTTGTCCAGCAGCAATATGCCGTGCACGGGCCGCCGTACGACCCGCGGTTTGGGGAGGCTGCCGGTTCTGCCGCGATCGATTTCCATATCTCGTTTCATGGGCTGGCTGTAGCGGCCAGCTACCAATCGAGAATTGGAGGCTGACCTCGGTTATTCAGTCCTCGTTCTTGGAACGCGAGGCCACGGCCTGCGCAATCAGAGCGTTCATGTCCGCGGCGCGTTCGGTGGTCCGGTCGAACTGGAAGTGCAGTGTCGGAACCGTGTGGATATGCAGGCGCTTGAACAAGCCTGCACGCAGGAAACCCGCGGCCTGATTCAAACCTACCTGTGTCTCTTCCGGATTGCCTTTGAGCAGACTGAAAAAAACCTTGGCGTGGGCATAGTCCGGCGTTACCTCCACCGCCTGGATCGTCACCATGCCAACCCGCGGGTCCTTCAACTCGCGCGCGATCAGTTGCGTCAGATCGCGCTGGATCTGATCGGCCACCTTGAAGGCGCGGTTGGGTGTTGCAGATTTTCGTGCTGGCATGAAAACAATGTTCGCCGCGTCACGAGATCGGGATGCCGCCTAGGCGGATTGCCGCAGACAGTACCGGAGGTACGGCAAGGCAATCCAACGACGGCGGGGCCCGATATCGTGGCGCTACAAGGTTCTGGCTACCTCTTTGATTTCGAAGAACTCTAGTACGTCATTCTCCTGAATGTCGTTGTAGCTCTTGATATTCAGGCCGCACTCGAAACCTTCCTTGACCTCGCGCACATCATCCTTGAAACGTTTGAGCGATTCGAGTTCACCCGTGAAAACGACCACGTTGTCGCGCAACAGACGCAGGCGCGCGGTACGCCGGACCAGGCCTGTCGTGACCATACAGCCGGCGATCGAGCCGATCTTGCTGACCTTGAACACTTGGCGGATGTCGGCCGTGCCGATAATTTCTTCCCGCTTGTCAGGCGTCAACATGCCCGACATGGCGGCCTTGAGTTCATCCACCGCGTCGTAGATGATGTTGTAGTAACGGATGTCGACACCGTTGTTCTCGGCCAGCTTGCGCGCGCCGGAGTCGGCACGGGTATTGAAGCCGATGATGACCGCCTTGGCGGCAATCGCCAGGTTGACATCCGACTCGCTGATTCCGCCCACGGCGGCGTACACCAGCTGCACCTTGACCTCGTCGGTAGACAACTTGACAAGGCTTTGCGACAGTGCTTCCTGCGAACCCTGCACATCGGCCTTGACGATGATCGGAACCATCTTGAGTTCGCCGGCGGATATGTCGGTGAACATATTCTCCAGCTTGGCGGCTTGCTGCTTGGCCAGCTTGGTGTTGCGGAACTTGCCCGCACGGTAGGTCGCGATCTCACGTGCCCGACGCTCGTCCGGCAGCACCATGAATTCGTCACCGGCCTGCGGCACCTCGGTCAAACCCTGGATCTCCACTGGAATCGACGGGCCGGCGGTCTTGATAGACTTGCCGTTTTCGTCCAGCATCGCACGCACGCGGCCGTAAGTGGAACCCGCCAGAACGATGTCGCCGGTCTTCAGCGTCCCGGACTGAATCAGCACGGTGGCCACAGGACCGCGGCCCTTGTCCAATTGCGCTTCGATTACCAGCCCCTTGGCCATCGCATCGACCGGAGCCCTGAGTTCCAGCACCTCGGCCTGCAACAACACCTGCTCCAGCAGAGCGTCGACACCCTCGCCAGTCTTTGCAGATACCGAAACAAACGGCGAACTGCCGCCGAACTCCTCTGGAATCACCTCTTCCACCACGAGTTCGTTCTTCACGCGCTCGGGGTTGGCGTCGGGTTTGTCGATCTTGTTGATTGCCACAACGATAGGAACACCGGCCGCCCTGGCGTGTTTGATCGCCTCGCGGGTTTGCGGCATTACGCCGTCGTCCGCGGCGACAACAAGAATCACGATGTCGGTCGCCTTGGCACCGCGCGCCCGCATGGCAGTGAACGCTTCGTGGCCTGGCGTGTCCAGGAACGACACCATGCCTCGTGGCGTCTCAACATGGTATGCACCTATGTGCTGCGTAATACCACCGGCTTCTCCGGCTGCCACCTTGGCGCGGCGGATGTAATCCAGCAATGACGTCTTGCCATGGTCCACGTGGCCCATGACGGTAACAACCGGTGCACGCGGCAGCGATTCGGACTCCTGCTGGGATGTTTCCTCATCGGTGAACGCTTCCGGATCGTCGAGCGCGGCCACAACCGCCTTATGTCCCATTTCCTCCACAAGAATCATCGCAGTGTCCTGGTCCAGCGGCTGGTTGATGGTGACCATCTGCCCCAGCTTCATGAGGTGTTTGATTACCTCGGACGCTTTGACCGCCATCTTGTGCGCCAGCTCGGCAACCGTGATGGTTTCCGGGACATGCACCTCGAATATCCGCGCCTCGACTGGAACCGCGGTCACATGTTCCTCATGGGTACGGTCGTTGCCACGCCGGCCACGCGGGCCACCGCGCCAATTGCCGCGGCCAGCTCCGGCGCCGGTGTCGCCACGCGTGGGGATCGCCTTCTTCTTGGTTGGATCGCCGGCCCAACTGCTGGAAAGCTTGGCCGATTTGATTTCTTTGCCTGCTCCTGGACCACCCGCTCCGGCCGCGTTGCCCACGCCGGGTCTGGCAACAACACTGCCCGCAGCCGGCTTGTGCAGCGTGCCTTTGACGCCAGCTTTGGCATCGACCGCGCCAACCTTGGCCACGGGTTTGATTTCTTCCGGCCTTTTTGCCACCAACACCTTTTTGGGTGTCGCCATCATGGTGCGAATAGCGGCGGCCTCGGCCTCGGCCTTGCGGCGGCGATTGCCCAGGTCAGCCGCTCGCGCAACCTCTTCGTCGGCGCGGGCCTTGGATTCCGCTGCCACTTTCTGCTTGGCATCGGCATGGGTCTTGGCCACAGCAGCGGACGCGGCTTCATCCGCTGCGCGATCGTCGACCACGCTGTCGGCCACTTCGGCGAGAGCCTTGGTTTGCACGGCGGCGGCCGTCTCGGCCAAAGCGCGCGCACGCGCTTCCTGCTCCTGGCGCTGCGCGCGTTTCACCACCAACTCTTCTTCCTGGCGGCGAATCAGTTCCGCTTGGCGGCGCGCCTCTTCTTCACGCCGCGTCAACTCGGCATGGTCGATGACTGAAGTTTCAACTACAGGCTGTTCTTCCTCGGACACCGGACTTTCCAGCGGGCTCTCAATACCCTCTTCCCGCCGCACGAAAGTACGCTGCTTGCGCTTCTCGACCACAATCGTTCGGACCTTGCCGGTGGAGTCTGCCTGCTTGATTTCGCTGGTCGACTTCTTGACCAAGGTGATCTTCTTGCGCTCCGAGGTGGCGGTGCCGTGACTGGCCTGCAAGTAGTCCCGCAAGCTACGTTTGTCGGCATCGGTCAGCGCATCCGAAGCAGCGGACTTAGCCACGCCAGCGGACGCAAGCTGCTCAAGCAGCGTGGCGGTTGATTTCTTGAGCTCGTTCGCGAACTCGGCGACTGTCGTACTGGACATTTGTTGGGCTACCTTTAGTTCGGCATAACAAGCCCTGGGCAATTGTTAGCCTTCACTGAAACATTCGTTTTAGCTACGACATAACTTGAGTACAAGTTAGTCTTCTCTGAGCTTTCACCTTCATGACCATTACTCTTGAGAGGCGGCTTCATTGGCAAACCAATGCTCGCGCGCTTTCATGATCAGGGTCTTGGCCTCGTCCTCGGACTGGCCGGTGATTTCCGTGAGCTCGTCCACGGCCAGGTCTGCCAGGTCGTCGCGGGAATGAATTCCACTGTCCGCCAGCTTGCCGATCAATTCGGCATCCAGGCCGTCGAGCGTGCGCAGGTCCTGCGACACTTCGCCGACATTTTCTTCGTGCGCGATTTCCATCGTCAGCAACGCGTCTTTGGCGCGCGTACGCAGTTCGTTGACGGTGTCTTCGTCGAAACTTTCGATCTCCAGCATTTCCTGCAGCGGCACGTAAGCCACTTCTTCCAGACTGGTGAAACCTTCGGCGATCAGAATGTCGGCGATTTCCTCGTCAACATCGAGTTTTTCCATGAACAGCTTGCGACTTGAATCGGTTTCGGTCGCCTGTTTCTGGGCCGACTCAGCCGCGTCCATGATGTTGATTTTCCAGCCAGTCAGGTCGGACGCGAGGCGTACATTCTGCCCACCGCGACCGATTGCGATGGCGAGGTTTTCCTCGTCCACCACGACATCCATCGCGTGGCGTTCTTCGTCCACCACGATCGACGACACGTTGGCTGGCGCCAGCGCGCCGATCACGAACTGCGCCGGATCTTCGCTCCACAACACAATATCAACCCGCTCGCCGGCCAGTTCGTTGGTGACGCCATTGACACGTGTACCGCGCACCCCCACGCAGGTGCCAATAGGGTCCACCCGTTTGTCATGGGACAACACAGCGATCTTGGCGCGTGAGCCCGGGTCGCGCGCACAGGACTTGATCTCCAGCAGGCCCTGCTCGATTTCGGGTACCTCGGTGCGGAACAACTCGATCATGAACTCGGGCGCGGACCGCGACAGGATGATGGGCGCCCCACGCAGGGTGAGGTCCACTTCCATGATCATGGCGCGCACCCGGTCGCCGGAACGCAGGTTCTCTTTGGGGATCATCTCGCCGCGGCGCAAACGTCCTTCGACGCGGCCGCTTTCGACAATGATGTCGCCTTTGTCCATGCGCTTTACCGTGCCGACAAAAATTTTGTCGCCACGCGACATGAAGTCGTTGAGCAGCATTTCGCGCTCGGCATCGCGAATTCTTTGCAGGATGACCTGTTTGGCCGCCATCGCGCCGATGCGGCCGATCGGGACCGAATCCACGGCCTCTTCGATGTACTCATCGACCTCGATGTCGGAGATTTGTTCCAGGGCTTCGAACAGCAGGATTTCCTGATCCGGCAACTGCAGCCCCGCCTCGTCAGGCACCACGTGCCAGCGCCGGAAGGTCTCGTAATTTCCACTGTCGCGATCTACCGCAACGCGGATGTCCACATCGCCCGGATACAGCTTTTTGGTGGCCTGCGCCAGCGCTGCTTCCACCGCCGCGAACACGACATCGCGCTCCACGCTTTTCTCGCGCGAGATGGCGTCCACCAGCATCAACATTTCGCGATTCATTCCATTACTCTCCTAAACACTTGCATCCAGTTCAATTCCGTCGAGATCGTCGGAACCCTTCATGCCACGCCCCTTGAAACTAACGATAGGCGCGAGACGCGCCTCGCGTACTTCATCGAGCGAGAATCCCAGCACTTGCAGCGGTGCCGGCAGTCGCTTCTTGCTGACCTTCTGCCCCGGCTTGACCTGCGGCGCATCGCTCCAGACGATCTGCCAGTGAAGCGCCGAGCCATCCACTGTGGGGGCCCGCTCGAGCACCCCACGGAACTTCCTGCGGTTGGCGTTTACCAGGCCCCGCGCTGCCGCACCAACCGGCGCTTTCAGCGTGACGTCCACCACGGCGCCCACAAAACGCTCAAAGTCCTTCTGGTCGCGCAAGGGGCGGTCGATACCGGGCGAGGAAACCTCCAGCCGCTGATATTCCACCGCATCCACTTCCAACGCAAACTGAAGCTGCCGCGTCACCTTTTCGCAATCCTCAACGGTTACAAACCGGTCTGCGATGACCGCTGCCGCCTCTGACAGCTCCAATTTCCAGGGCAAATCGATCGTGATGCGTAACAGTCCCCCGGCCGAGCGCTCGATTTCAACGAGGTCGTAACCCAGGCCAGTTACCGTCAGTTCAACAATCTGCTGCAATGCCACCCGACTCGAATCCCCAATAAACAATCACCAAAAGAACAATCACTAAAAACCAAATCCGTTCGCCCAAAAAAAACGGGCGGTAGAAACCCGCCCGTTTGGTCGTGAAGCCATATTCTAACGCAAAATCGTTACAAGTGGCTTGATTTACATAGTCAGGTCCACCGGTGAGGCGCCTGCTGCGACCAGCTTGCGCGTATACGGGTGCGCGGGTAAATCCAGCACCTGTCCCACTCCACCCGCCTCGACGATTTCGCCGTCTTTCATCACAACCACGTCGTGTGCCATGGCCCGTATAACGTCCACGTCGTGGGTTATCAGCAGATAGCTCAGTCCGCGTTCGCGTTGCAAGCGCTGCAACAATTCGAGCACCTGTTTCTGGATGGTGACATCGAGCGCGCTGGTTGGCTCGTCCAGAACCAGCAGTTGCGGCTGAACGATGAGAGCGCGGGCTATCGCGATACGCTGGCGCTGCCCGCCCGAGAACTCATGCGGATAACGGCTTAGCAAGTGGGTGAACTGAGTATCGTCCAGTCCCACCTCCGCCAATGCCTGCAAAACTCGCTGCTGGCGCCCCGGCCCGTCCATAACGGTCTCATGCACGCGCAGGCCTTCGCCGACAATTTCCTCGACCGTCATACGCGGTGAAAGTGACGAAAACGGATCTTGAAATACCACCTGTACGTTGCGTCGCAAGCCTTTGTCGGCGGCCGTGCCCTCATGCCAGTGTCGGCCCGACACCCGCAAATCACCGCTAAACGCCTGCAGCCCCAGCACTGCCAGCGCCAATGTGGATTTGCCCGAGCCGGACTCGCCGATAACTCCGAGCGTATGTCCCGCCGCAATGGCAAATGACGCCTTGTGTACAGCGACAAAAGCGCCTTTGCTGAACCAGCCGCGGATGCCTGGTTTGGATACCGGATAAGTCACGCTCAACGCGTTGGCTTGCATCGGAAGTGCCGCGCCTGTCGCGACCTCCGACTCGGGGCGCACTTCAATCACATTACGCACCGGCTTGCTGTCAATCAGCTTGCGCGTGTAAGCGTGTTGGGGCTTGGCAAACACCTCGATCACCGAGCCTTGTTCCACAATTCGTCCGCTTTCCATGACCGCGACACGATCCGCGAATTTGCGGACCAGGTTCAAGTCGTGCGTGATCATCAAGACGGCCATTCCATACTCGCGCTGGAGCCCGGATAACAAATCGAGAATTTGCGCTCGCACCGTCACATCGAGTGCAGTTGTCGGTTCATCGGCCAGCAGCAGTTTGGGTTTACACGCAAGCGCCATTGCAATCATCGCGCGTTGGCGCTGTCCGCCCGACAACTGGTGTGGAAACGAGCCCGCGCGCCGCTCGGGCTCGGCAATGCCGGTGCTGGCCAGCAATGCCGCCGCCGCGGGGCCGCACTGCGCCTTGCTGAGGCCTTGCTTGAGTTGCAATACTTCGGCGATTTGCTCACCCACGGTAAACAGCGGGTTCAGCGCCGTCATGGGTTCCTGGAAAATCATCGCGATTTCCTGCCCTCGAATCGCGCGCAGTCGCTGCTCGGGCATTGCCAACAGGTCCACCGTGCCGCCGGTCCGCGCAAACAGCGCCGTGCCGCTGCAGTGCGCATTGGTCGCCAGCCTCAGCAAGCTCAGGGCGGTAACCGTCTTGCCCGATCCGGACTCGCCCACCAGGGCCAGCTTCTCGCCCGCGGCAATTGAAAAGTCTACGCCCCTGACCACGTCCTTGCCGCTGAATGCAACCCGCAAGTCCTTGACGTCCAGCAGTGTCATGTTGTGCCCCCACGCTTGTCACTTCGTGTACTGCGCTGCTCCCAAAATGGGGCCTTCGCGCCTGTGGGCGGCCGGGCGGTGCTCATGGCGCGGCCTTGGATGCCGGAACAGGGTCCAGATCCGCCTTGCGCGGATCCAGCGCGTCACGCAATGCGTCACCCATAAAAGTGAGCAGCAAAAGGGTGATGACAAGCACCGCGAAAGTAGACAGGGATATCCACCACGCGTCGATATTGTTCTTGCCCTGCGACAGCAATTCGCCCAGCGACGGTGTACCGGGTGGAACACCCAGGCCCAGGAAGTCGAGAGAGGTCAGCGCCAGAATCGCGCCACTCATGCGAAATGGCAGAAAGGTGACCACCGGGGTCAGGCTATTGGGCAACACGTGGCGCACGATGATCTGCCAGTTGCCGACGCCCAGCGCCCGGGCTGCACGTACATAGTCCATCTGGCGATTGCGCAGGAATTCCGCCCGCACATAGTCCGACAGTCCCATCCAGCCAAACAAGGTCAGCAAGACCAGCAATAACGAAATACTTGGCGCAAAAATCGCGCTGAAAATAATCAGCAAATAAAGCTCCGGCATCGAGCCCCATATCTCGATGAAACGTTGAAACGCAAGATCGGTCTTGCCCCCGAAAAAGCCTTGTAAAGCACCCGCTACAACACCCAGGAACACACCGGTCACGGTCAACGCCAGCGCGAACAACACGCTGACTCGAAAGCCGTAGATCAATTGGGCCAGCAAGTCGCGTCCGCGGTCGTCGGTACCCAGCAGGTTGGCGCGTGTGGGGCCGGACGGGTTGGGTGCGGCCGCAAAATAGTTCAGCGTCCTGGAGCCGTAGGGATTGGGCGCAAAAATCGCCCAGTTGCCGTCACCTGAAAGCCGCTCGCGAATGAACGGGTCGAGGTAGTCGGTGTTGGTGTCGAAGTCGCCGCCGAAGGTTTTTTCCGGATAGTCCTTGAATATCGGGAAGTAGGTTTGCCCCTCGTAACGAACCACCAGCGGGCGGTCGTTGGAAATAACTTCGGCGAACAGGCTGAGCATCACCAGCGCGCAAAACGCTAACAAGCTCCAGTACCCCAGGCGGTTACGCCTGAAGCGCATCCACGCTCTTCGTGTGGGGGACAAGCCCGCAATCGCCATCAGTCGAACTTGACCCGTGGGTCGACCCACACGTAGCACAAGTCGGAGATCAGTTTTGTGACCAAGCCGATCAGCGTAAACAGGTACAAGGTTCCCAGTACTACCGGATAGTCGCGACGGATCACGCTCTCATAACTCAGCAGCCCCAGCCCATCGAGCGAAAACAGCGTTTCGATCAACAGCGCGCCGGTAAAAAATGCGCCGATAAAAGCCGCCGGAAAACCCGTGATGATGGGGATCAGCGCATTGCGGAAAACGTGTTTCCACAACACCTGCCTCTCACCCAGTCCCTTGGCGCGCGCAGTCACCACATACTGCTTGCGAATTTCCTCCAGAAACGCGTTTTTGGTCAACATGGCGGTGACCGCGAAACTGCCCAGGACCATGGCCGTTATCGGCATCGCGATATGCCACAGGTAGTCCACTATTCGCGCGCCCCAGGTCATTTGCTCCCAGTTGCTCGACGTAAGGCCACGCAACGGAAACCATTGCAACTGGCCGCCAAATATCACCAGCAATGCCACCCCCAGTACGAAACCTGGAACCGCGTAACCCAGCAGCACCAATAAAGTGGTCACAAAATCGAAACGCGAGCCGGCGCGTACCGCCTTGGCCACGCCAAGGGGCACCGCGATCAGGTAGCTGATAAAAAACGTCCAGAGCCCCAAGCTGATCGACACTGGCAGCTTTTCAAAGATCAGCTGTCCAACATCCTTGTTCTGGAAAAAGCTGCGGCCCAGATCGAAGCGCGCGAACTGGCCAACCATCTTTGCAAAACGTTCCGGAGCGGGTTTGTCGAACCCGTACAGCGCCTTGATCTCCGCTATGCGTTTCGGGTCCACGCCCTGGGAGCCGCGATAACTCATCCCCCCGCCCTCGGTACCCTGCCCGGCGCCGGCACGGGCTTCGGCCAAGTACTGCTCCACCGGACCGCCCGGCACGAATTGGATGATGGCAAAGGTGATCAGCAGCACTCCCAACAATGTGGGCGCCATCAATAACAAGCGCTTGAGGACATATGACAACATGGCTTATTTCACCCACCAGGTAGCGATGGCCCAGGTTTCGGCCTGCGCATAGAAGGGCATCGCCGCCGGTTTGCCCAGGCGCGCCGTGTAGGCCATGCGGTAGGTGGCGTTGGTCCACTGCGGAATCAGGTAGTGGCTGTGCGCGATCACGCGCTCCAGCGCATGGCAGGCAGGCAGCAGTTCTGCCTTGGTCTTTGCGGCAGTCATCTTTGCGATCAACGCATCCACCGCCGGGCTACGAACTCCGGCCAGGTTGCTCGAACTTTCGATGCCGGCGGCCTTGCTGCCAAACAGGTCGGCGTATTCCTGGCCTGGGTTATTGGTGCCCGGAAAGTTGATCGAGACGATCTCGAATTCAAATTTATCCAGGCGCTGCTGGTACAAGGCGAAATCCACCGAGCGAAAATCCAGCTTGATGCCAAGTTTTTCAAGCGCGCGTATCCAGGGGGCCACGGTCCGTTCTCCTCCCTCGCGGCTATCGAGGTATTCCAGCACCATAGGTTCGCCGGTGGCGTTACGCAAAACACCGCCCCGCACCTCCCAGCCGGCGTCTTTTAGCAGCACCAGCGCGCGGCGCAAGTTGGCGCGCAACGAGGAGTCGCCATCGGTGCGTGGCGGGGTCGTCATCGGTCCAAACGCAGCGGCGGGAAGGTCCTTTCGCCAGGGCTCCATCAGGGCCAGTTCCTCCGGGCTTGGCACGCCATGGGTTTCGCAATCGGTGTTGCCAAAGAGCCCGTTAACGCGCTGGTACGAGTTGTAGAACAACTGCCGGTTCATCCATTCGTAATCCATCGCCAGACCAAGCGCTTCGCGTACCCGCGCGTCCTTGAGCTTTTCATTGCGCGTGTTGAGCACATAACTCTGAAAACCCGAAGGCATATGGTGCTTGAACGAACCCTTGATCAACTCACCGGACTCGAACCGTTTGCCGTTAACCCGGCGCGCCCAGTCTCCGGCGGAATACACCTGCATAAGGTCGTACTCGCCGGCTTTGAAAGCTTCCAGCCGCGCAGTGCCATCTTTGTAGATCTTGACCGTGATGCGTTCAAAGTTATCGGTGCCGCGTTTAACGTTCAGGTCCCTGGCCCAATAGCCAGGATCGCGCACGAAGGTGATGTCCTTGCCAAAAACGACCGGACCTATTTTGTAGCGCCCGCTGGCAATCGGTATATCCGTCACCACCTGATCGAACGGTTTGGCTTTTCCGTTCACCATGCCCCATGCGCGGCTGAAGATCGGCAGCCCCCCCACGGTTAGGGGAAGTTCACGATTGGGCTTCTTGAAGCGGTAGCGGACTGTACGTTCGTCGAGTATGTCGATGCCGGCCACGTCTTCCAGCTGTGTCTTGTAGCCCGGCGATGTGTAGGGGCCCATCAAAGTGTCATAACTGTATTTGACGTCGGCCGCCAGCACCGGGTCGCCGTTGTGAAACCGCGCCTGTGGACGCAGGCGAAATATTGCCGACAGGCCATCGGCGGCGACCTCCACGTCGCTGGCCAGCAAGCCGTAGCCGGATGCGGTCTCGTCCAGCGAGCCCACCAGCAAGGTATCGAACATCAGGTTGGAAAGATAGGCCGGCGCGCTGCCCTTGATCGTGAACGGGTTGTACTTGTCGAAGGTCGACACACGCTGATTGCTGACCAGCTGCAACTCGCCGCCTTGTGGCGCGGCCACATTTACGTAATCGAAGTGGTCGAAGTTGGCCGGATATTTAAGCTCGCCCCATAAAGCGTAACCGTGCGCAGCCCAGGCCGGCAACGCAATGGCGAACAACAGCGAGAGCATCAAACCGCGCATGCGACAATTCTGCCGGATTCTTATCGGAGACGAATAAATGGGTTTTCTTGCTGGCAAAAAGTTGTTGATCACCGGTGTATTGAGCAATCGTTCCATCGCATATGGCATCGCCAAAGCCTGCCATGCGCAGGGTGCGGAACTGGCTTTCAGTTATGTCGGCGAACGCTTCAAGGACCGCATCACCGAATTTGCCGCCGGGTTTGGCTCCACGCTGATTTTCGATTGCGACGTTGGTGACGACGCACAGATCGCCAAGCTGTTTTCCGACCTGTCGCAAACCTGGCCGATCCTGGACGGCTTTGTGCATGCCATCGGCTTTGCGCCCCGCGAGGCAATTGCCGGCAATTTTCTGGACGGGCTGACGCGCGAGAACTATCGCATCGCGCATGAAATCAGCGCCTACAGTTTTCCGGCCATGGCCAAGGCCGCCCTGCCCTACCTGAGCGCGAAATCCGCATTGCTGACTCTGACCTATGTCGGCTCAGAACGTATCGTCCCGAACTACAACACCATGGGCCTGGCCAAGGCGTCGCTCGAAGCGTCGGTGCGGTATCTGGCCGAGGCCGTGGGTGCGCGCGGTATCCGCGTCAACGGCATTAGCGCCGGGCCGATCAAGACGCTGGCCGCAAGCGGCATCAAGGACTTCGGCAAACTTCTGGCCGTGGTGGCCGCAGCGGCGCCGATACGGCGCAATGTGACACTGGAAGACGTCGGCAACGTCGCCGCATTCCTGCTCAGCGACCTGGCTGGCGGCGTTACGGCCGAGATTACCTATGTGGACGGGGGGTTCAGCAAGGTGGCCATCGCCGGCATGGCGTCATCGGGCGGCTGAATCCCGGCGTTCGCCTCGCCCACTACGGGCGCGCATCTCCCGTGATCAGGGCCGGGAGTCCCTGTTTGGCGAAATCTTCCTGTTGTTCAAAAATCGCAAGTGCGCTCAAACGGTGCGGCCGAAAGGCCCTTCGTTGCCTACCTGAACCAGCTTGCCCGACGCCACTTTTGTCTTGGGCTTACCCGGTCCGCTGGCCACGCAATCGGCGTAGTACCGCACCTTGCCATCTTCGCCCTCGATCTCCACCAGGCCGTGGATGTCCGTCTCGAAGCCGGGGCACTGCGCGTTGAACTCGCGCGAAAACTTCAGGTAATCGACGATCTTCTTGTTGAACACCTCGCCGGGGATCAGCAGCGGGATGCCGGGCGGGTACGGCGTGACCAGCGATGTGGTGATCCGTCCCTCCAGATGGTCGATCTCGACCCGTTCGGTCTTGCGGTGCGCGATGTAGGCGAAGGCGTCGCTGGGCTTCATTGCCGGCGTCAGGTCCGACAAATACATCTCGGTGGTGAGGCGAGCGATATCGTAGCGCGCATACAGCTCGTGCACGTAGTGGCACAGATCGGCCAGGCCCATGCGCTCGTAACGCGGGAACTGCTGGCAAAACTCCGGCAGGATGCGCCACATCGGCTGATTCTTGGCATAGTCGTCCTTGAACTGCTGCAACGCGGTCAACAAGCTGTTCCAGCGGCCCTTGGTGATGCCGATGGTGAACATGATGAAGAAGCTGTACAGGCCGGTCTTCTCGACCACCACGCCGTGTTCGGCCAGGAACTTGGTCACGATGCTGGCCGGTATGCCGGTCTTGGCGAACTTGCCGTTCAGGTCCATGCCCGGCGTGACGATGGTGGACTTGATTGGATCCAGCATGTTGAAGCCGGTTGCCATCTTGCCAAAGCCGTGCCAGTTGACGCCAGCCTTGGCTTTGCGTGATTCTCCCTTGATGATCCAGTCATCGGCGCGACCAATGCCCTCGTCCACCAGCTTGTCCGGCCCCCACACCTTGAACCACCAGTCGTCGCCGTATTCGGCGTCGATCTTGCGCATGGCGCGACGAAAGTCCAGCGCCTCGGCAATGCTCTCCTCCACCAGCGCCGTACCGCCCGGTGGCTCCATCATGGCGGCCGCGACATCGCAGCTCGCAATGATGCTGTACTGGGGGCTGGTGCTGGTGTGCATCAGGTACGCTTCGTTGAACAGGTGCCGGTCCAGCTTGGTCTGCTGGGCGTCCTGCACCAGCACATGGCTGGCCTGACTGATGCCGGCCAGCAGTTTGTGGATCGACTGCGTTGCATAGACCACCGCCTCTTTCGGCCGCGCGCGCTTCTTGCCCATCGCATGGTAGGTGCCGTAGAAGGGATGAAACGCTGCATGCGGCAGCCAGGCCTCGTCGAAATGCAGGTTCTCCACGTAGCCGTCGAGCATGCCCTTGATGGTTTCGGTGTTGTACAACACCCCGTCGTAGGTGGACTGCGTGATCGTCAGCACCCGCGGCTTGACGGCTTTTGCGTCCACGCCTTTGAGCAGCGGGTTGGCCCGGATCTTGGCCTGGATCGCGGCCGGTTCAAACTCCTCCTTGGGGATCGGACCGATGATGCCGAAATGGTTGCGCGTGGGCTTGAGGAACACGGGTATGGCGCCCGTCATGACAATGGCGTGCAGGATGGATTTGTGGCAGTTGCGGTCCACCACCACCACGTCACCCGGGGCCACGCAGTGGTGCCAGACGATCTTGTTCGACGTGCTGGTGCCATTGGTCACGAAGAAACAATGGTCGGCATTGAAAATACGCGCGGCGTTGCGCTCGGATGCGGCAATCGGGCCGGTATGGTCGAGTAGTTGCCCGAGTTCTTCCACTGCATTGCAGACGTCGGCGCGCAGCATGTTCTCGCCGAAGAACTGGTGAAACATCTGTCCCACCGGACTCTTGAGAAACGCCACCCCGCCGGAATGCCCGGGGCAGTGCCAGGAGTAGGAGCCGTCCTCCGCGTAGTCCAGCAGCGCCTTGAAAAATGGCGGCTGCAAGCCTTCCAGATAACTCTTGGCCTCGCGGATGATATGGCGCGCCACAAATTCCGGCGTGTCTTCGAACATATGGATGAAACCGTGCAGCTCGCGCAGGATGTCGTTCGGAATATGCCGCGAGGTCTTGGTTTCGCCGTAGACGTATATCGGAACCTCCAGGTTCTTGCGCCGCACCTCCTCGATGAACTGGCGCAGGTTAAGCACGGCGGGGTCGAGGTCCGGGCCGGGCGTGAACTCCTCGTCGTCGATGGACAATATGAAGGCACTCGCGCGGGACTGCTGTTGCGCGAATTGCGACAGGTCGCCGTAACTGGTCACGCCCAGCACCTCGAATCCTTCGCCTTCTATCGCCTGCGCCAGCGCGCGGATGCCCAGTCCGGACGTGTTCTCGGAGCGGAAATCTTCGTCGATGATGACAATGGGAAAGCGGAATTTCATGGCGGCTCCGGCAGCAGAAAATAGGTATCAGGCGCGCAGTGTAAGGAATTAAGGCGCAGGCTATGCCGTGGTGATTCACATTTGCCCCAGAATGTGGTGCAACCAAGACAATACGAAGTATCGGAGGGGACTGACTTGTACCCAGGTTATGGCGTAACTAAAGGAATATTTATGGCTGAATCCACCATCTGGTGGTTATGCGCGGGAGCGGCCGTAGCGGTGGAGTTACTGACCGGCACGTTCTACCTGCTGATGCTCGCGGTAGGTCTTGCCGCAGCGGCAGTGGCAGCGCAGCTGGGCGCCGGTACGGTGCCCCAGTTGCTCGTCGCCGCTGCGGTTGGTGGTGGCTCTGTCGGCGGCTGGCACATGCGGCAGCTCAGGCGGCCAGCGGCTCCACCCGCAAGCGCCAATCGGGACGTCAATCTGGACATCGGCGAAACCATACATGTGGACGCGTGGAACGCCGATGGCACCGCCACGGTGAAATACCGCGGTGCCAATTGGACCGTTATACATAGAAGCGGCAACACGCCTTCGACCGGCGCGCATCGTGTGGCAGAAGTCATCGGCAGCCGCCTGTTGGTCGAAAAAATCTAGACTCCTCAGAACTTGTCTTAGCTCTTGTCAACATCAACACCCCGGGAAACCTCATGGAAATCGCCGTCATTATTTTTGTCATAGCCGTTATCTTCATCTCGCGCTCAATCAAGGTCGTGCCGCAACAACACGCCTGGGTGATCGAACGGCTCGGGAAGTACCACGGAACCCTATCCCCCGGCTTGAACTTCCTGGTCCCGTTCATCGACAGAGTGGCATACAAACACGTGCTCAAGGAGATTCCGCTTGATATCCCGAGCCAGGTCTGCATCACACGCGACAACACGCAGTTGCAAGTCGATGGCATCCTGTATTTCCAGGTGACCGACGCCATGCGTGCCAGCTATGGTTCGTCCAACTACATCATGGCGATTTCGCAATTGGCCCAGACCTCCCTGCGCTCGGTAATCGGCAAGCTCGAACTGGACAAGACATTCGAAGAACGCGCCATCATCAATTCGCAGGTTGTCGCGGCCATCGACGAAGCCGCGCTCAACTGGGGCGTCAAGGTGCTGCGTTATGAAATCAAGGACCTCACGCCGCCCAAGGAAATCCTGCTTGCGATGCAGTCGCAGATCACGGCCGAGCGCGAGAAGCGCGCCCTGATCGCGGCGTCGGAAGGACGTCGCCAGGAGCAGATCAATATCGCCACCGGGGAGCGCGAAGCTTTCATCGCACGATCCGAAGGCGAAAAACAAGCTGTGATCAACAAGGCCCAAGGAGACGCGCAGTCTATCCTCGCTGTCGCCGAGGCCACCGGCCAAGCCATCGAACGAATCGCGGCTGCTATTCGCCAGCCCGGCGGCGAGCAAGCGGTGCAGCTCAAGGTCGCCGAGAAGGCCGTCGAGGCCTACGCCCAGCTCGCGCAGAAGAACAACACGATGATCGT
>JANYBQ010000267.1 GCA_025360705.1 Betaproteobacteria bacterium
CGGTAAACATGATGATGGGCGACTGGGGCATTTCTGAGCTGCCTATGCGGCAGTGAACTCAGGATGGAACATAAAACCTCCTGACTGATATTTCTGAGCTGCCTATGCGGCAGTGAACCCAGGTCCTACGTGCGTAACTCGTTGTTCTGCCGAGAAATATAAGCAATCCGTTGCCAAACCCCTTTTCTGTGATGCTGCTGCAAGTCCTTGAATTACAAGGACTTCCGCAAATGATCAAAAAAAGGGGTCTGGCCGAGCCTTCAGAACCAGGGAATTGTTGCCCCCAAGCTTAAACCGTATGCAGAAAAAAGCCCTTGCATCGAATTAGGCTGCTCTGGCGAGTGCTCGATGAACAGGGCGAAAGATTGCCCGGAGCTGGTGCTCTGAAGTCGGACAA
This sequence comes from Betaproteobacteria bacterium, assembly GCA_025360705.1. Taxonomy (GTDB): domain Bacteria; phylum Pseudomonadota; class Gammaproteobacteria; order Burkholderiales; family Burkholderiaceae_C; genus CAISIP01. Next base: position 398 of record JANYBQ010000267.1, read on the forward strand.
AAGGCAATTCCAACCGGCGCTCCACGGTGTTCGGAATATGCTGCAGTGCCTCGGCATATGTCCAGTTCTGGCGACGCATCTGCCGTCGCCTGATCCGCTCCACGTTGCTATGCGCTTGCACCCGATGCACCACACGGTGCGACGAGCCAGTAGGAACCGGCTGAATTGGCGCGACAGATACCTGGTCCTGCATACCCTGGAGCCACGGCAGCGCCGCCATGGCGACCATCCGCGCTTCTTGACCATGCAACCGCAGTCCAGCGCCAAGCGACCTGCGTTGAACGTCGAAATCGGGAAAACTCACGCCGATGTCGGAGCTGTTCAGTTGCACCAGCGCGCGGTGTAGCTTGGCAAACAACGTTTGCATAAGCGCTGGCGCCGGGGTCTCCGGGTCGGGCCGCAGACGGATGTCGATGTAGTGGTCCATCGTTCAGTCCTTGCCCGAATCGCCGAACACACCGCCACGAATCAGCGTTGCAATCACAAAGTGTTGTTGGTCAACGGCCGGCACCTTGTCTTTGAGAATCCAGCCATCCAGTAGCGAGTAAAAGTCTTCTTTGTCTTTCGGCACGCGATAGGCCTTGCCTTGGGTTGTCACGGAGCCGTACGGTTCAACGGCGATCGGGCCAAGTTCGTCCGCACCCGGGTACCACGTGTCAATGCTGCGCAGCGCATTACCGATCTTCTGCGAATGGATGGCGGCCACGTCGCGCACGGCGTAAAGCGTCTTGCTCTTGTCGCCGCGTCCGCGGTCCAGAATCAGCTCCTGCGAGGGGAACACCTCTTGACCCGCACCTAGCCGCACATACGCAGTGACCTCCAGCAATACGTGTTGCGCGCCCGCCAAACCGTCGGCGATCAAGGCCCCCAGTTCGCCGAGTGCGCCTTTGCTGGCGTCGGTTGCATCGAAGTTGCGCAGGGCGAGCGATAACGCATCGAATGTCCAGGTGGCGGCAGCCTGTCCATCGACAAGACGCGCGACGCGCACTTCCACCTGTTCGGCCCCAATGCGGTTGCGCCACAGAAAACGGCCATTGGCCAAGTTGGCGGCATACCGGCGAGCAAGTTCTCCAAAACCTTGCGTCTTTACGTAGCCCAGCACGGTGTCCCCCAACTTCTTGCGGTAATCGGCTTCGTTGCATGCCGAGGGATTGCCGGTGCCGGCCAAAACGCGCAGCGTAAAGCCCACGCGCAAAGTGTCGGCATCGTTGGGCAGAGTGGCAACGTCGACGGTTTGCAGGTTGGGGTTTTGAATGGCTGCGTCGAGTTTGGCGGGGTCTTGGTCCTTGGTCTTCAGCCGGTTGGAAATCGTGCCGCGTACGGACTTCTCACGCACCGCCACGGGGCTCCATGTGGCGCCGGCGTCACGCTGTGCCCAAGCGCCTGCAGATAGAAGTGCGTCTGACGGATCGAGCTTGCGTTCGAAGGCAAGTACCGATGCGGTCTTGAGGGAGGTAGTTGTTGTTGCCATGATGAATTCCTGAAAAGAATAAGTTATTGCGCGAAGCGGCGGATGCCGCGCGGATTAAGAGGAGACCAATGAACGGTGGTAATCGTTGGCACAGCGGTACAGGCCAGTGGCAACATCCGACCGGCCGTACCAGAGCAGGTCCTGTGCATCGCGCAGCCGGTGGGGGCTTATCCACTGGCCCACCGAATACAGACTTTCGACGAAACAAAACGGCGTGGTTTGATCACGCGCGCTTGCCACGGTGCCGGCCGCGTAGACCTCCGACAAAGCACCGTAACCCACGGGAATCGGCACGATCCAGCCTGGTGGGCGCTCGGCCAGCCATTCGACCGTTTCGACCGTCGTCCCGGTTGCCGCATCTTCGGCCGCCGTGCGTTGTGCGCGGTGGTTTAAACGCGAAAGGTCCAACCAGGCGTCCAGCACAGTGGCTTGCGCGTTGGCCTCTTGCAGTTTTTCCAGCCGCTGCGCCAACAGGTCGTCGCGTGAGACCAGCGCGAAGCCCGGCAACCACTGCTGCCGCGCGCGGCGGAACAGGCGGTCGCGTTCGTCTGTATCGCTACCGAGCGGAATCAGCTGTGGCGTTGGATGCACGCCGCCCCTGCCGGGCCGGCTCGGCAATACGCTTCCACCAGCCACGCGCATTTCTGACAGAGCGTCGAAAACGGTTTTTGCAACCTGCGCACGCATAGGCGCATCCCCAGACGTCAGACCTGCGCCAAAAGCCACGCCGAACACAAGCGTCACATCAAGGTGGATGCGGCCTTCTTCCACGATGGCCGCCGTGCCGCCGTCCTTGCCGACCGGATTGCGGGTGAGGTGAAAGGCGTGGGTAAATCCGCCCTTGGTGGCCTGGGCCTCGAAGTCGTGGCAGATCACGCCCACGCTCAGAAGCCCAAGTGGGGCCGTGCTGTCCAGCCGGCGCTCCAACGCATGCATCAGGCCGATAAATGCCGTCATCGATGGAAAGCCCCAAGTCAGAGGGCTAGAGATAGCGTTGGCGTTCTGGATGCGCAGATGCGGAAGCACGAGCAGGCCGTCGATGTCCAGGGCGTCATTCATTAAAGGCC
>JANYBQ010000268.1 GCA_025360705.1 Betaproteobacteria bacterium
ATCGCTATTACCTCACCCGTTTGGGGCGCTGTGCGATTGCCGCGGCCTGCTCGCTTACCCGATTCAACATCATCCCGGCCATGGCCGCTATACGTTGAAGTCTTCTCAGAATATGTGAAGACATAACTTGTTAGTGACTAACGTGACGCCTTGATGAACTTACAACAGACGCTGCGGCAAATCGCCGCCAACGAAGACCTGAACTTCCTGCTGACCAACCGCATCCCGCGTTACGCGCTGACCCTCGCCATGGGTTGGTTCAGCCGGATCCGCCAGCCGCTGGTCTGCCGCGCATCGATTGCGGTGTGGAAGATCTTCACCGACCTGGACCTGAGCGACGCCAGCAAGACCCGCTTCGACAGCCTGCATGACTGTTTTACGCGTGAGCTGGAGCCCGGCGCGCGGGTGCTGGAGATGGACCCAGGTGTCCTGACCAGTCCGAGCGACGGCATCGTGGGGGAGTGCGGCAATGTAGACAACGGCCGCGTGTTTCAGGCGAAGGGCATGGGCTACACGCTGGCCGAACTGCTCTGTTCGTCGGAAGACGCGGCGGCCTTTGCCGACGGGGTCTACGTCACGTTGCGCCTCACATCGGCCATGTACCACCGCTTCCATGCGCCGCACGACATACACGTGCACCGCGTCAACTACATCAGCGGCGACACCTGGAACGTGAATCCGATCGCGCTGAAACGGGTCGAGCGCCTCTTCTGCCGCAACGAGCGCGCCGTCATTCACACCGCATTGACCGGCGGTGGATATCCGCTGCTGCTGGTGCCGGTGGCCGCGATTCTGGTGGCCAGCATCCGCTTGCGTTTTGTGAATGTACTGCTGCATCTGCGTTACCGCGGACCCAATCGCATCGATTGCACAGCCACGGCCGCGAAGGGCGCGGAACTGGGCTGGTTCGAACACGGTTCCACCATCGTGGTGCTCGCGCCCAAAGGATTTTCGCTTTGCGAGGGTGTGCAGCCCGGCCTACGGGTGTGTATGGGGAGTGCCCTGATGGCGCTTCCACCACCCGCTTTGGCTTTGCCGGCGGCCCCCGCATGTCATGGCAGCTTCACAAATACGGGATAGATTAGTGATTCAGGTTTCGCGCATCGATGCTGATGAATGGACAGCAGCACGGCAGCGAGGGCCCGTGGGAAAAATTTGACCTCACTTCTTCTCGGTGGCGAACAACGTGGCAGGCGTGCGATGGCTTGCATCTGCGTCGCAGCCCTGCTGCTGCCTGGATGTTCGGCGCGCCAGCTGATCGTGCAAGGTGTGGCGAATGAACTGGCCGCGCAGGGACAGGCCACGGAAGACGATTTGCAGCTGGCACGCGAGGCCAGCGCGTTCTATCTCAAGCTGTCCGAATCACTGCTGCGCGAGGCACCGGGCAATTTGAAACTGGCCGAGGCCGTCGCCGCCGGTTTTACGCAGTACGCCTACGCGTTCGTGGCCTTCGACGCCGACCGCATCGAGGCCAGGGACGCCCGGGCCGCCCAGACGATGCGCGAGCGCGCCGCCCGACTTTACCTGCGCGCGCAGCGCCATGCGATGGCGGCGCTGGAGCAACATAGACCCGGTTTTGCACAGGCGCTTGCCAACGCCGATTCGTCAAAATGGCCACGCCTTGGGGCTGATCAGGTCGGTGTCGCGTATTGGGCGGCCGCCTCCTGGGGCGGCTACATCAGCCTGTCCAAGGACCAGCCGGAGGTGGTGGCGGACCTTCCGCTGGCGATTCGCCTGGCGCATTTGGCGTGGCGCACCGCGCCGGACTATGGCGATGGCGCACTGTCCGGTTTGATGGGCAGCTTCGAGACCGTCAGGGCGGGTGGTTCGCAACCGCAGGCGATGGCCTATTTCGACCGGGCCATTGCCGCTGGTGCAGGAAAGAACGCCGCAGCTTTGGTGGCGAAGGCTGAAGCTATTGCATTGCCGGCCGGTGACCGTGCGGCATTCGAGCGGCTGTTGCAGCAAGCGCTGGCGGCCGGCAAGCTGCATCGCAACGTGCAGAACGAAGTGATGCGCGCGCGCCCTGTGGTTGCTGGAAATGGCCGACGATCTTTTTTAATGGGCAAGAAAATGGCAAACCTGGATCCGGGCCTGGCACGAACGCGGCGCAGCCTCATTTTGTCGGGGCTTGCACTGCTGGGTACGGGCGGGGCCTGGGCGGCGGACAAGCAACTACGCATTGGCACGCTGGTGCCGAAGAATTCCTTGTACCACCGCGAGTTGATGGGTATCGGCGAGGTCTGGCGCGCGGCGCAGGGTGGTGGTGCCAAGTACCTGATCTACCCCGATGGCAGCCAGGGCGGCGAGGCTGAAATGGCCAGACGCATGCGCATCGGACAGTTGCAGGGCGCCCTGCTGTCGGTGGTCGGCCTGCGCGAGATCGAAGCCTCCATCACTGCGCTGCAGAACCTGCCGCTGCTGTTTCGCAACTGGGAAGAGATGGACTACGTGCGCGAAAAAATGCGGCCCGCGATCGAGAAGAAATTTTTCGACAAGGGCTTCGTGGTGCTGGCGTGGGGCGATGCGGGCTGGGTGCGCTTCTTCTCGAAGGAGCCGGCCTTTCGGCCGGACGACTTCAAGAAGATGAAGTTCTTTGCCTGGGGCTCAGAGCCCGAGCAGCAAGACATCATGAAGAGTCTGGGTTATTCGCCGGTGCCGCTGGAAACCAGCGACATCTTGCCGTCGATCCAGACCGGGATGATCAGCGTGGTGCCCTCGACGCCTTACTTCGCGTTGGCGAGCCAGATCTACAACACCGCGCCCAATATGCTGGAGATCAACTGGGCGCCGGTCGTCGGGGCCTTCGTGGTCACCCGCAAGGCCTGGGATGAAATGTCCCCCGCGACCCAGGACGCCATGCGCGCGGCGAGCGAGAAGGCGGGCCTGCAGATACGCGTCAAGGCCCGCCAGGAGGTGGATGAAGCCGTGGACGCCATGAAAAAGCGCGGTCTGGCGGTGAACCGTCCCTCACCGGAGCAGATGCGCGAATGGAACGATCTGGCCGACAAGCTGTATCCACGCATTCGCGGCACCATGGTTCCGGCCGAGACCTTCGACGAAGTTTTCAGCCTGCTCAAGACCTACCGCGCCGGCAAGGGCAAGTAGGCTTTGGCTGCCGTTTTGTCCGCCACGCCGGCAAGCGCGCCGATCCGCCTGGACGAGGTACTGGCTTCCTGCGCGCTGGGGCTGATGACGCTGATCCCGCTGCTTGAAATAGCGCTGCGCCCGCTGCAGGGAAGAGGGGTCGACAATGCGCCGCTGCTGGTACAGCACCTCGGGCTGGTGCTGGCCATGTTCGGTGCGCTGGCCGCCGAGCGCAATGGCCACCTGATCTCGCTCGGCGGCGCCCGGGGACCAGCCGGCAGTACCCGTCGGCAGGCCCGGCTGCGGGTGTTCGCCCAGGGCAGCGCGGCGCTGATCTGTGGCCTGTTGGCGGCCTCCAGCTGGCGCTTTGTGGCCAGCGAAATGGTGGCAGCCCAGACCCTGGCCTACGGCATTGCGGTGTGGTGGGTGCAGGCCGCGATGCCCTTGGGCTTTGTGTTGCTGGGCATGAAGCAGGGGGCACGCTGCTTTGCCCAAGCCGGGCCCAAACTGGCCTACGGTCTGTTTTTGTGCGCCCTCGGATTCGCCCTGGCACGACAGTTCGAGAGTGCCACTGTGCCGCTCTGGCCGATCGTCCTGTGGCTGCTGGCAGCCTTGTTTGCGGGGGCACCGATCTTTGCCGTACTGGGTGGGCTGGCGCTGGCATTGTTCTGGCACGAAGGGCAGCCGCTGGCCTCGGTCGCGCTGTCGCATTACCAGATCACCGTCAACCCGTCACTGCCCGCGCTGCCGCTGTTTACGCTGGCCGGGCTGGTCTTTGCGCGCACCGGAGCCGCGCAAAGGCTGGGCGCGGTGTTCATGGCCTTGTTCGGCGGCGGGGTTACCGGGACCGTGATTGCCGCCGCTGTGCTGTGCTCTTTCTTCACGGCTTTCACGGGGGGCAGCGGAGTGACCATTCTGGCGCTGGGTGGCTTGCTGCTGCCGTTGCTGCGCAACGCCGGTTTTCCGGAGCAGCGTGGCATCAGCCTGGTGACAAGTGCCAGCGCGCTGGGTGTTCTGCTGGCGCCTTCGGTGCCGCTGATCATGTACGCCATCATTGCGCGGGTGCCCATCAACGCCATGTTTCTGGCCGGTTTGTTGCCGGCTGCGGTGATGGTGGCGTTTTTGCTGGTGGTGGGCGGTTATCTGAAGCGTGGCGGCCTAACGCCGGTGGCAACCGGCCCCCAAGCGGCGCGGCCAGATGGCAACCCGGTATGGCGTACCGCCTGGTCTGCCAAGTGGGAAATACTG
>JANYBQ010000281.1 GCA_025360705.1 Betaproteobacteria bacterium
GCCCGCAGGGACGCTCCAATTTCACACCCAAGACGCGCATCACCACGCCGGGTAGCAAGGCGCGCGAAGGCAACTTCGGCTGGGAAGACTGGGTCATCAAGCACCCGACGGCACCACCGTAACCCAATGGGTCACCGACGACACCTGCTCGGCGACCCCCGCACGGCTTGGTTGTTTTTTGCGGGGGGCAATGGTGCATAAATGTGCGTCAGACGACTGTTAGTGCGGCGAAGCGGCGATTGACCTGAATGGGTATTTCATGCAGTATGAATGAACCCACAATGGCTTCATTGTGGGTTCATTGTGGTAAATTTCAGGTAAGAAAACGTTGGAGGATTTGAACCATGACCACAGAGCTGCAACTCAAAAAAGTCCCCATGCACATCAAATCACTGATTGGTCGAGAAGCGGGCCTGCACCGGCGTTCAATCAATCAGGAAACTATTGTCTTATTGGAGGAGGCGCTGTTGGCGCGGGCCAGGAGCCAGACGCCGAGCAGGGATGACATCAACGAGATTTTGAGGCGCTACGCGGAACTGCCGACCTTCGACACACGGCAAACATCTGAAATCATTGAATACGACGAGATCGGCCTGCCCAAATGACGAAACCCAAGAGCCTGGGTGAAGCTGTCGTCGACTCTTCGGCGATCATGAGCGTTTTCGAGGGTCGGCCATCAGCGCAGGCATTCAAACTCGCGCTCAAGTGTTGTAACTCCCTGTGCATGAGCGCGGGGACGCTGCTCGAGCTCTCCATTATTTTCATCAGTCGCAAGGACATCAAGGGGCCGCCGCTTTTGGACAGTTTCCTGGCGAGTTACAAGATAGCGATCATTCCATTCGACCAACAGGCCGTTGATGTGGCGCGCCAGGGATGCATCGACTACGGCAAGAAGCGGAACAAGGCGGAACTCAACTATGGCGACCTGTTTTCCTACTCGCTGGCGAAGGCACGCCGACTGCCGCTCTATTTCGAGGGCCTGGATTTCCTTGAAACCGACGTTGATGACGCTATGGCAATGTTGGGCTACGGCTTTGACGAAAAGCACTCCCCGCTACCCCAGTAACGATCCCCCAGGCTTTGCCGCGGGATGGTTACTGGGGTGCATGCGTTTGATGCTCTTCATGTTGCATCGGCTGCCGTGCGCAAGGCGGATGTGTTTGTAACCGGAACCGATGCAGGGTTGGTATGGCCTGTAGTGTAGTGAAACTGTTGCTCTATTTTGTGCTCGGCGGATTGCGGCACAGCGTGCGTGCAATCGGATGGGTTGGCGATGTGACTCTTATCGACTGGGTGGCGGATTGATGCGTTTCATTCACACGGCAGACCTGCATATCGACAGCCCATTGCGCGGGCTCGGCCGGTTCGATGGCGCGCCACTTGACCGATTACGTGGCGCCACGCGTAGGGCCCTGGAGCGCCTGGTGGACTTGGCCATCGAAGAAAAGATGGATTTTGTGCTGGTGGCCGGTGATCTGTACGACCGCGACTGGCAGGACTTCCACACTGGCCTGTTTGTGCGCGAGCAGATGGTGCGGTTGGGCAGAAAGAACATCCGGGTGTTCATGGTGCAGGGCAACCACGACGCACGGGGCGTGATAACGCGGCAGGTGCCTTGGCCGGACAACGTCAAGATCTTCTCCAGTCGCACCTGCGAGACAGTGCGGCTGGATGACTTGGGCGTGGCCATCCATGGTCACAGCTTCCCGGACCGCGAGGTGCCGGAAGACCTGGTGCCGGGCTACCCGCTTGCCGTTCCCGGCTTGTTCAACATTGGCATGTTGCATACCAGCTTGACCGGCATTGCGGGGCACGACACTTATGCGCCCACGGACCTTGGCACCTTGAAGTCCAGGGGTTACGACTACTGGGCACTGGGGCATGTCCATGTCCGGCAGGTGATAAGTGAACAGCCCCGCGTGGTTTTTCCGGGTAATCTGCAGGGGCGCCACGCGCGCGAGACGGGAGCCAAGGGCTGTGAGTTGGTGCAAGTTCAGGGTACGTCCATCGATGCGCGGTTTTTTCCTCTGGATGTTGTGCGCTGGCACCAGATTCAGTTGGACCTTCAGCCGGGTGCGGCGCTCGACGACCTGCCGCGGCACGTGACGCAGGCCCTGCAGGTCGCCGTGGCGGGTGCGGGTGATGTGCTGCATGCGATGCGCGTGACGTTGACCGGCGAAACGGCTTTGCATGCATTGGAAGCCAGCCAGCCTGGCACCTTGGCGGCTGCAGTGCAGGCTGCGGCGCAGGATGTGTCGGACGCCGAGGTCTGGATCGAGCAGGTAAAACTCGACCTGCGTTCGCCGGTGGACCGGACCCGTCTTGGCCAGGGCAACGACGCATTGGGGGAGCTGGTGCGCTGGGTGGACGCACTGTTGGCCGACGGCCCGGCGTTGCGTCAGTTTTGCGACGCGGCGCTGTCCGATGTATTGAGCAAGATTCCACCCGAGGTGCATTCGGCGCTGGCGCAGGACGCGGGATCTGATGACATTCCGCGCCTGGACGACATGGCCGCGCTGTTGGCCTTGGTCAAGGATGCCGAGGGCACATTGCTGGCGCGCCTGAATGCCGGCGAGGCTCGGCCATGAAAATCCGCAGCTTGTTCCTCAGGGCGTTTGGCCCTTTCACCAACACCACGCTGGATTTTTCCGGTCCTGCCAACTTGCATATCGTGTTCGGCGCCAACGAAGCGGGCAAATCGTCCGCGCTGCGTGCCATGGCCGACCTGCGTTACGGGATACATCCACGCAGCCAGGACGACTTTGTGCATGAATTCAAGTCCCTGCTGGTTGCCGGTGCGTTTGAGGACGTCGCCGGACGCGCAATTGGCCTGGCACGGCGCAAAGGTAACAAGGACACATTGATGATGGCCAACCCCGCTACGGGCGAACCGATCATCGGTGCCCACGTGTCGCCCGATGTGCTGCTGGCACTCACTGGCGGGGTGGCCCGCGAGCAATTCGAGACCATGTACGGCCTGGACTCCGAGCGCCTGCGCCGGGGCGGGAGGCAATTGATCCAGGGCGAAGGGGACCTGGGCGCGGCTTTGTTCGAGGCAAGTACCGGGTCTGCCAATATCAAAGCGATGGTCGCCACGCTGCAGGCGGATGCCAAAAAGTATTTTGCCCCGCGTGGGCAGACCATGCTGCTGAATGAGGCGGCACGTCATCTGGAAGAGGCCAAGCAGCGCTACAAGCAGGCCGTAACCAAGCCCGACCAGTGGAAGACTTTGAATCGCGCACACGAGGAGGCCGCCGGTCGCTTGGCTTATGTACGCAAGGAACTGGAGGCTCAGCGCAGGCGGCTCGGGGAATTGACAGAGCTGCGTGCGGTGGAGCCACTGCTGCGGCAGTTGGACCAGGCCGCAGCCGAATGGAATGAGGTGGAGGGTCATGTCGCGCTGGCGGTGGATGCGCGTGAACTTCGGCTGGCGGCGGTGCAGAAACAGACACAGGCCGAAGAAGTGCTGGCGGAGGTTGAAGCAGCTTTGTTCCAATGCCGGAGTGAGCTTGCGGATCTGACGATTGAGCCCTTGCTGGTTACCCACGCGACGACGATTGAGCGGGTGGAGGCGGACATGTCATTGGCCCGGCGAGAGCGCGACAAACGCGTTCGGCTGGAGGCGGCCACAGACTCCGACGCCCAGCTGCTGACGCTGCAAGCCCAACGCATGGTGGGTGTGGCGGGCCAGTTCGACGGTCTTGATGCGCTGTACGCGTTGGCGCCATCCGCGGCGGATCAGGCGCAGATAGAACGCCTGCTGGGCGAACTGCAGCGACTGACGCAAAACTTGCAGCACGCCCGGACGCAACTGAACACGGCGCGTGCCAAGCTGGCGCAGCTTCAGCGCGACGTGCCCGATGCGCCGGCACCGGAGGTGCGAGGGGAGTTGTCACTCGCCTTGACATCAGCGCAGGCACTCGGTGACGCTCAAACGCGGTTATCGGACATGAACGGACTCCACGCCTCTGAGAAGGGGAAGCTGGATCAAGCACTGAAAGACCTTGGGCTGGAGTCAGTAGCGCAACTCGCCAGTTCACGCTGGCTGGCTCCCTCGGAGGTCGATGCCTACGCGCGTAGCCGTGGTGAGTTCGAGAAGCGGATCACCCTCGATGCCGACAGGGTGAGGCAGATTCGAATCGATCTCGCAACACAGGAACGCCGCCATAAAATCTTGGCTGCCGTTGGCGAGGTTGTTACCGCCGACACACTCAAGCAGGCGAGAGAAGTGCGTGACCAGGATTGGCGGCAGATTCGAGCCGTGTTCATTGATGAGCCCCCGCCTGCGGATTCAGGAGTGAAGAATCGGTCGTCAGGCGATGGCTTGCCGGCCGAATTCGAGCGCGCACAGTCTGAGGCCGACCGCCAGGCGGATTTGCTGCGCGAAGGTGCCAAGCGCGCCGCCGAGGTCGCCGAAACTGAACAACGCGTTCATGAGATGACCGAGGCGTTGGCTGGACTACGGACTAATCAAGCAACACAAGAGCAACTCTTGACGGACCTGGACGCAGCCTGGACGGCGACCTTGATCGGCCTGGAGCTACCCAATCGCGCCGCGGCGTCGCTGCGAGAGTGGGTAGCCCTACGCGGATCAACGCGGGAACTGGAAGCACGACTGACCGCAACCGTGCAGTCGCGCGATCTCCTGAACCAGCAAATGTCCGATGCGTTTGCCGCGCTGGTGTCTGCGCTGCGGGGTGTGGGGCGTGCACTGCCTACAGGTGCACAGACGCTTTCTTCTCTCGTCGCTTTGGCCGCCACTGTTGACCGCGAAATGGATGCGGCTGCGGCGGCGGTTCAGCGCCGAGCGGACGATATCGGGGACGTCGAGCGGGAGATAACAGGCGGCAATAGTGACGAAGCAAAGCTGTCAGCCGTTCTTGTGCAGTGCCAGGCCTCGATCAATAGCTATTGCACGGCGTTGTTCCTGGCCGCAGGCGCACCTTCGGAAGCGATCAAGGCGCGCCTGGCCGAGTTCCTGCGGTGGGCCAGTGACTACCAGTTACACGCGGAGCACCTGAGCCAGGTGAAAGCGGCGCAAGCCAGTGAGGAGACCGTAGCCAATGACGCCAAGGCCCTGGCAGAGTTGATGCAGGAGCCGATGGGGGAAAACCCGGACGCATGGATAGATGGGCTGGTGCAAAGGCTGTCGGTGTCCCGTGACGCAGCCATTGCCAAGGCAAATGTGGATCGTCGCGCTGCTACTGAAACCCATCGCAGGAAGCGTGCCCAGGCTGATCTGGACAAGGCGGCTCAGGCGCTTGCAGCCTTGATAGTTCAAGCTGGGATTGCGGATGCCGATGCGTTGCCGGATGCGGAAAGCCGGTCCGACCAACGTCGGCAAGCACAAGCGCGCCTGAAAGATCTGACCGAGCAATTGAACATGACATCCACAAAGGCCGTCGCAAAACTGCGGGCGGAATTGGTGAATCTAGACACCATAGCAATTGACAGTGAGAAGCAGGCTTGCGATTCACAGATAGCGAGGTTGTCGGCGGATGAGATGGTGGCGATCGCAGCCGAACAGACGACTCGGTCGGGCCTCGACGCCGTGGATACATCGGACGAGGCTGCGCAAGCCCGCGAGGCGATGGAAATGGCAATTGCGCGGTACCGCTCTGGGGTACGCCCCTGGGCGCAGTTGAAGCTGGCAGAAGCGTTGCTGGGCGAGGCACTGCGCCGCCACCGTGAAAAGACACAGGGACCGGTGGTGGAACTGGCCGGCGAATATTTCAAACTGATCACCGAAGGGCGCTTTGTACGGTTGTTGGTGGACGACGACGGCACGGAGCCGGTGTTGATGGCCCAACCCGCCCAAGGCAAGGCAGTTGCAATCGCCGCGCTGAGCGAAGGCACCGGTGATCAATTGCACCTGGCCCTGCGACTGGCGGCGCTGGAGGTGCAGCGCAAGCCGGACCGCATGATGCCGCTGGTGCTGGACGACGTGTTCATCACCTCCGACGACGCACGCGCTGCAAACATCGTTTGCGCCCTGGAAAAGTTCGCCGGCCAAGCGCAGGTGCTCGTGTTTACCCATCACCATCATCTGGTGGATATCGCCGCACGCATAGTGGCACCAGCGGGCCTGAAGGTCCATCAATTGAACGGTCCAAACTAATACACTGATTGGTACGATCAATGCACACCTTGGGGGCGCGCTTCGGGACGGCGCATTGGAGGAAATTTGTCATGACCACAAAGACCAGGGTTGAAGCCAAACCTGCTGTCAAAATCAGAAGCCCGATTTTTGACCGCTTCAACTACACCGAATGGCGCCGTCACGGTCTGCCTGATGTGTGTGTAAAGGAACTAGCCGCCAGTGCCAATGACCTGAGCTCGCACATGGACAGTGCCCGATGAAGCCACCGCCTGCAGGGCCCATGGCACCGCGCTAGCCACGCCAAGGTAGCCTGATGCTTCCGTCCCTCTTGACCCGCCACATTCAACAAGGACTGCAGCAATTTCCGGTGACCGGTTTCGAGCCATCCGACAATTTTTTGCATGGCCTAATGGGCCGATTCGTCAAGGACCACTACAGAATGTTGGACTACCTGTTGCTGCGCCGTCTGCGAGCTCGCCTGAAGACGCCGCCAGACCACTTGATTTGCACCGGAACCTCAGCAACGCTTGGTAGCTCTTCCGATACCTCTGCGCTGCGGGACTACGAGCGACAGATCTTCGGCTCCCCGTTTACCAGAATCAGTGCTGGATAAAGTGCATGCGCTGCTATTGGGGTGGTGCGGCTCTATCACTTCGCACAATGCCGGTCACGAGTTGCCAAGAAGCTGCACTGGCTGCATGTTCTGGCCACCGACACACTGAGCTGGATGGGTTGCCACCCCAAGCGTGGCACCGAGGCGTTCGATGCGCTGGCCCTGCTCCAGCAATTCCAAGGTGTCTTGGTACATGACGGCTGGATACCCTACAAGGCATTGCTGTGCCAACACGCCCTGTGCAACGCCCACCACTTGCGCGAGTTGACCTACCTCTTGGAGGAGCAGGGTCAAGCTTGGGCAGGTGACATGATTGA
>JANYBQ010000314.1 GCA_025360705.1 Betaproteobacteria bacterium
ATGTCGATCATATTGATGGTATTCACCCTGATATTGCCGGACTTCGCTATCTTGCCCATCAACTTCATGTTACCGGCATTATTTCCAGTAACCCAAGAATCCTCTCACTAGCTAAAGGCTTTGAACTGGAAGCCGGACGCATTGCACGCCTCATGAAAGCGCGCTACAGCATGGGTTTTGTGGATGTCGGGGGCTGGGACACCCATGTCAACCAGGGCGCTGCCAGTGGTTATCTGGCAGGCCGCTTGGATGAACTGGGGCGCGGGCTCCTGACGTTTTCTCAAACCATGGGTGCGCTGTGGCGCGACACGACGGTTGTCGTCATGAGTGAGTTCGGCCGCACTTTCCGCCAAAACGGCAATCGGGGCACCGACCATGGCCACGGTACGGTGTACTGGGTTCTTGGCGGCAGTGTACGGGGCGGCAGAATCGCCGGAGATCAAGTCAGGGTGGAGCCGTCTACGCTGTTTCAGAATCGGGATTTCCAGGTTCTGAACGACTACCGCGACGTGCTGGCCGGCCTGTTTGCCCGTCAGTATGGGGTGAGCCCGGCCCAAAATGCGCAGGTATTTGCCGGGGTGAAAGCCAAAGACCTCGGCCTGCTTTAAGGCTGGGCAAGACGTGGCGAAAACCGCCCAAAGCGCCCGCGACAGAATGCGCCTTCATGCGTTGAAGGCCCAAGGGCACCTGGCCTGGAAATTAGAGCATCCCCTCTTTAGCACTCCCTTCAAGAGAGTGCTAATATTCGGGTATGCACCTAGTCGGTGTGAACAGGAGTCATTGATGTCTTCAGCAACTCTGTCCAATTTCTCTGCGACGGCAAGCCTGTCAGGCAACGCCCTGGCGGTGGCCAACCCTTGGGCGGTTGTGCCGTCACTGGGCAATCTGGATGCCTATATTTCCGCCGCCAACCGGCTGCCCATGCTCACGTTGGAGCAGGAGCAGGAGTTTTCACGCAAATTCAAACTGGACAACGACCTGGACGCGGCCGGTAAACTGGTGTTGTCGCACCTGCGCCTGGTGGTGTCGATCTCACGCCAGTACCTGGGTTACGGCTTGCCCCATGGCGACTTGATCCAGGAGGGCAACGTGGGCTTGATGAAAGCCGTCAAGCGGTTCGATCCCGATCAGGGCGTGCGTCTCGTAAGTTATGCCCTGCATTGGATCAAGGCCGAGATCCACGAGTACATCCTGAAAAACTGGCGCATGGTCAAAGTCGCTACGACCAAGGCCCAGCGCAAGTTGTTTTTCAACCTGCGCTCGATGAAGCAGCGCTATAAATCGGACGATGCGGCGGCAAATGCCGGTACGCACCGCGAGACGCTGAACGAGGATCAGATCGACGCGATGGCGCGCGAACTGAAGGTCAAACGCGAGGAGGTCATTGAAATGGAGACCCGTCTTTCGGGCGGGGATGTGTTGCTCGATCCAAGTCCGTCCGATGATGGCGAGGAAGCCTTTGGCCCTATCGCTTACCTGACCGACACCGCCCATGAGCCTACCGCCATGATCGAGTCGCGCCAACGCGACGTGCTGGCAAGTGATGGCATCGCGACCGCGCTGGGCACGCTGGATGACCGCAGCCGCCGTATCGTGGAAGAGCGCTGGCTCAAGGTCAACGACGACAGTTCGGGCGGCATGACGCTGCATGATCTGGCCGGTGAATACGGCGTAAGCGCCGAGCGCATTCGCCAGATCGAAGTGGCGGCGATGAAGAAAATGAAGAAGGCGCTGGTCAGCTACGCCTGACAAGCCCGGGGGAAGTTGGCGCAACGCCAGCTTCCCTTTTTTGTGCAGTTACGCGGCCTGCTTCAGCAGTTGCCGTATGTCGCCCGTCAGCGCGGCCGCACCGCTGCCATATCGCGTATACAGGCGCAATTGGCCCTTGGTGTCGTAGACGTAACTCCCCGCGGAATGGTCCATGGTGTAACTGGTGGCGCTAGTGCCCTCGGCTTTTTTGTAGTACACCTTGAAATCCTTGGCCAGCGCCGCGAGTTGCGCTTGCGAGGAAGGCCGGAGCGCCAGAAACGTGGGATCGAAATTGCCCATATAGGCCTTGAGCACCTGCGGTGTATCCCGATCCGGGTCGACGGTGACAAAGATACCCTGTAGCCGGTCCCCATCTTTTCCGAGCGCTTTCCTGATTTCCGCCAGTTCGGCCATCGAGGTTGGGCACACATCCGGGCATTGGGTGTAGCCGAAAAATACGACCACTACCTTGCCGGCGAAGTCCTTGAGAGACTCGGTTTTTCCGTTGTGGTCCGCCAGCGAAAAGTCTTTTGCATAGTCAGCCCCCGTAACGTCGATGGAAGTGAAGGACGGCTTGTTGTCAAAACACCCCGTCAGAAGGGTTATGAATGTCGGCACGGCGATAGCGACCGCGATTATTTTCAGAGTATTTCGTTTATCCATGGCAGCGTCTGGCAGCCTCTCAAAGTAAATAGTGGTCCAGCAGCAGCGCGGCAAACAGCAGGCTTAAATGCCACAGCGAAAAACGGAAAGTGCGGCGCGCCAGCGCGTCCGAATAGTCGCGCCATAACCAGAAGCCGTAAAGGCAAAAACCCGCGCTTAACAGCACTGCCGCTATCAGGTACAGCCATGAGCTCATGCCATAGACAAATGGCAGCAGGCAGGCGGCGAAAAGCACCCCGGTATACAGCAGGATCTGCAGCCGGGTAAACTCGCTGCCGTGTGTCACGGGCAGCATCGGCAGGCCGGACTTGCGGTAGTCCTCCACCCGGTACAACGCCAACGCCCAAAAATGCGGCGGCGTCCACAGAAAAATAATCAGGAACAGGATCAGCGCCTCGGGTCCCACGTCACCCGTCATCGCGGCCCAACCGAGTACCGGCGGCATTGCGCCCGATGCCCCACCGATGACGATGTTTTGCGGTGTAAGCGGCTTGAGGATGACGGTGTAGATAACGGCGTATCCGACAAACGTCGCAAAGGTCAGCCACATCGTGAGCGGGTTGACCCACAGGTACAACATGGCTGAACCAGCGATGCCCAGAACCGCTGAAAAAAGCAGGGTTTGCGTATTGCCCAACTCGCCGCGCGCGGTAGCCCTCCAGGCCGTGCGTTTCATCTTGGCGTCTATGCCTTTTTCGACAATGCAATTGAATGCGGCCGCGGCCGCGGCCACCAGCCAGATACCCAGGCACGCGATGGCGGCCAGCCGGATGTCTGCCAGCGAAGGAATGCCGGGCACCGCCAGGACCATGCCGATCAGCGCGCAAAAAACGATTAGCTGAACGACGCGCGGCTTCGTCAACGCGTAAAACTGGCGCATAACCGGGACGCTCACGGTCGCTGCCAGGTTGGAGGAATTGACGCTCATGCGGACAAGTCCATTGCGGCCAGCCGGGACATACTGGCGGCACGGGTGCTTGAGCGGCTGGCCGCGACAGTCCAGGTCAGCATCAGCACCAGGGCGGCGGCGCCCCCGGTATGCGCCAATGCGGCCGCAAGCGGCCAGCCAAGTACCACGTTGGCAACACCGGTCGCCAGTTGCATCGCGATCAGCCAGGCGATGCAGCGCGACTGAATGCGCAAGCCCGGAATATTCGCCAGTCGCCATGCCAGCAGGCCCAGCGCCACCAGTACAACGGCGGCCATCCAGCGGTGCACGAAATGAATCGCGGTCAGGGCCGCAAACGGAAGGTGCTCACCCGATCGGGTCAGACCCAGTTCGCGCCAAATCTGAAAACCCTTGTCGAAATGCATCTCCGGCCACCAACTGTTCTGACACATCGGAAAGTCGGTACAGGCCAACACCGCGTAGTTCGTGCTGACCCAGCCGCCTAGCGCCACTTGCAGGCCCAACAGCGCAAACGCCGTCAGCATCAGTGCGCGTGTGGCAGGGTTCACCATCGCTTGTGGCCTGCCGGACTGGCGACGACCCAGGCGCTCGGCCTGCATACCTAACAATGCCAACAGCATCAGCCCTCCCAGCAAGTGCAACGTGACGATCGCCGGAAAGAGTTTCATTGTCACCGTCAAGGCACCGAACGCACCCTGGATACACACCCATACCAAGGTGGCGATCGGCCACCACCTCCCTGCGCCAGGCGCTTTGTCGCCATGCCCAAAACGGGTGCGCCAACTGGCAACCGCCAAAACCAGAATCAGCACACCGACGCCGGTAGCCAGGTATCGGTGAACCATTTCTATCCAGGCCTTGCCATGCGTCACCGGCCCGCTGGGTAGCGCGGACTGCGCCTCACTGATGGAGGCACTGGCGCCGACCGGGCTGGCGTTGCCGTAACAGCCGGGCCAATCTGGACAACCCAGGCCGGAATCGGTCAACCGCGTGAACGCACCAAACAAAACCAGATCGAAGGTAAGAAACAGGGTTAGCAGCGTCAATGGCCGCAACCATCCGGACCGTTTCTTGTCTCTTTGGCGCAGCCACATCCAGCCCAGTGCAGCGGCGGCCAACAGCGATCCGACCAGCATCACTTGCCACAGGGGCGACAGGTCCACCGCAGGCTGGGCCGTCATGGATGAAAGCGCGGGAGGTTGGACATTTGCGAACGGATGCACGAAGCGTTAGCGCCCCGCGTTATCCCACGAAGCGCTGGCACGCAACACACGCTCCAAATCACGCTTGGCCTTGGCCGCGTCGGCGAGATCGAGCGATGCGGGAAACCGCAGCATCCAGTTGCCCATAGGATCGACCAGGTAAAGATGTTCGGGAAGGGAATGTCCTGCCGCCGGCGTTAGCCACTGGCCTAATGCGCTGCCGCTTATTCGCAATACGGTGGCATCTTTCAGCGCCGGTCGAAGAGCTTCCGCCACCGGCACATCGTCGCTGACCAGCCAGACGCGGTCCACCCGGTCCTTTTCCTTTCCCAGACTCTCGCGAATCTGGCGCTGCAGGTACAAATGGCGCTGGCAGCCCTGGTCACAAGCGCCGCCCGAAACAGTGACCAGCAACCACTGCCTTTTAAGCGAAAGCAGATTGACCTCGTCTCCGGTCAAACTTATGCCGCGCAGATCCGGCAAGGGTCGCTGCGGGTCAATCAACTCGCCAAAAACCTGGCGGCTCTCGGGTCGGATCACATAGTAGGTCAGGTACGACGCGATGACAGGCGCCGCGCAAATGGCCAGCACCGCGATCATCTTCCAGCGCCCGCCCGCCGTGCGCCGCATGGCGACAGCACCCTGACCGGGCAGCGAATGCACCGTCAATCCCAGAGGTTGATCTTCGTGCGCAGGTCGCAAGGGCCTATCGGGGGGAGATGAAGCGTCGGACAATTTGGAACCAGCCATAAAGGAAAACAATCAGGCCACACAGGGCAAACCATTGAAACGCGTAGCCGTAGTTTTTCTCCACGCCGATATTGACGGCCGGCCAATCGCGCGCCAGTCCGTCGGCCGCTGGACCTAGTTGCAAAACAGAAACCGCCGCCAGCGGCACGCCGATCTCTCGCGAGAAACCTTGCATCTCCAGATTTTGCCGGATCACGCCGCCTTGAGAGGTTTCGAACTCGTAAAGCTTTGAGGGCGGCGGGGCAATTCTGCCCGTCAACTCGATCAAACCTGCAGGCGTTGGCACTACTGGCAACTGTGTGCGATCGATAAAGCTGCGTTGCACCCAACCACGCTGAACGACAACGGTAGTTGCGGAACGCTCAAGCCGCAGTGGAGTCAACACGAAAAACCCCTGCTTTCCATTCATCTGCCGGTTATCCAGAAACACCGTGTATTTGCGCATCCAGGTACCGCGCAGATTCACCACCCGGTACAAGGTGTCAGCATTGCCTTCGGCGCCCGTCAGCGCCCGGGAATCCAGCACCGCAAGCTTCTGCTGGCCGTCCATCGCCGCCTGCAAAGCCAGTTTGTCAGCGGCACGCGACAGCTGCCAGAAACCCAGCGCTACGGTAAGGGCCGCACCCGCAAACGCAGCGGCCGTGAGCAGCCAGAAGCGCACAGGCATCCGCGTCGAACTCACGGGATAATATGTTCCATGGTGTACTTGGTAATCATCGCATTCATAGCCATTCTGGGCAGTTTGGGCGCGGCTTTGTATTTCATGCTGCAAGACGGTCGCAATGGCAAAGCCAAAACCAATCACATGGCGCGCGCACTGGCGTTTCGCGTAGGGTTCTCGATCTTGTTGTTTGTCTGCGTGCTGGTAGCCTGGAAACTGGGCTATATCCAGCCAACCGGCATTCCCTTCGGAAAATAAAAAAGCCGCGTCGCGGCCTTTTTATTCGTGCCCCGCGAACCGCTCGGTGGCGGCCTTCAGAGCCAGTAAACAAGGATGTAGAGGCCCAGCCACACCACGTCCACAAAGTGCCAGTACCAGGCAGCGCCTTCAAAGCCAAAATGTCTTTGAGGCGTGAAATGGCCTTTTTGCAGGCGCAGCGTAATGATCAGCAACATCGTCATACCGATAAAAACGTGAAAGCCGTGGAAGCCCGTAAGCATAAAAAAAGTTGAACCGTAAGCGCCTGAAGTGAGCTTCAGGTTCAACTCGCTATAGGCGTGTGAATATTCATAACCCTGCACGCACAGGAAGGTAAGACCCAGCAAAACCGTGACCCACATGAAAGCAATCGTCCGGCCCCGGTTGTCAACTTGCAAGGCATGGTGGGCGATCGTCAAGGTCACGCCAGAGCTCAGCAACAGCGCCGTATTGATGGTGGGCAACCAGAACGGCGTCATGGTCTGGAACGGTTCTATGGTACCGGCAGGGGACGCAGTGGCGCCTGCGGCCAAGCTAGGCCACACCGCCTTGAAATCCGGCCACAACAAGGCATGCTCCAGATCGCCAAGTTCCGGCACGGAGTGCGCCCGCATCCACCACAGCGCCGAGAAGAACGCGCCGAAGAACATAACTTCCGAGAAAATGAACCAGCTCATGCTCCAGCGAAAAGACAGGTCTACCTTGTGACCGTAGGAACCGCCCTCGCTCTCGGAAATAGCCGTGCCAAACCATTTGAACAAGATCACGAACAACCAGGCAAACCCGAAAATCACCGCGTATTTGCCCCAGTCATCGCCATTGATCCATTGTTGCGCGCCCAGGATGATGGAAAACAGGCCGAAGGCTGCCAGGGCCGGATAACCGGATGGGCTGGGCACGAAGTAATACGGTTTGTCGCGGTGGGATGTTGAACTCATTTTTGCTCCAGACTGTCAGTACAAATTTTCAGGATATTGAATGCTTTTCGGCCTACTTGGCCACCACCCAATGCACCAGAGTTATCAGCGCCACCACAAACAGGAACACGGCCCCGAAACCGACCACGATGATGTGAATCGGATTGAGTTTGGCTCCGTCGCGTTCTAAATCACTGCGTTTGCGCAACCCGACAAACGACCAGCAGACAGCCTTTACCGTGCTCCATAAGGAACCTGCCGGTTGCGTAACAGGTCCTCGAATAGGTTTGCTCATATCAGATCGCGCGCCCCCGTATTGCAGGCCTTCGCTGCAACCTGCTGAGGCGCGGGCGTGTTTGAACGGTTTTGTGCAGCCCTCACGACCCGATCCTGGACGCTGCGTTCTGCGTCACAGCCGCAGTGGATTGCGGCGCGGGCGGCACCGGACCGCCGACTTCAAAAAAGGTGTAGGACAGCGTGATTGTCTTCACGTCGCGTGACAATTTTGGGTCGATCACGAAGACCACCGGCCAGGACTTCTTTTCTCCGGGCGCCAAGGTGTACTGGTTGAAGCAGAAACACTCCAGCTTGTTGAAGTGCGCGGCGGCCTGCATGGGCGCATAGCTGGGGATGGCCTGTGCGGTCATGCGCCGGTTCTGGATATTCTGGAACTCGTACATCACCGTCGTAAGTTCACCCGGATGAACCTGCAGCGCGCGTTGCGCTGGCTTGAAGTCCCAGGGGCCACGCGAGTTGGCATCGAACTCCACCGTGATGAAACGCGTTTTGTCGATTTGGCTGTTGGTCGCCGTGTCCGGCCGCGTACCGGGAAAAGTGCGCTCGCCAAAAGCCAGCACGTTGATCCCGGTCATTTTGCAAATGGCGTTGTAAAGCGGTCCAAGCGCATAACCGAAAGCCAGCATGATCACCGCCACAACCAGCAATTTGCTGGCCACCCGCAGATTTTCACTCCGAAGATTCATCGGCTAGCCCCCTAAAGCGGCCATCTTGACCATAAAGCCTACAAAAAACACCACGGCAACCGAGGCAAGGATCAGCGCCATTTTCAGGTTTGCCTTCTTTTGCGCAGGGGTCATGACGCAGGACTCGGAAAAAGCAAGGTCAGGCAACAATGCGAGTCGCCGCGGCGTTGAGCTTCGGCGGCGTCTCGAAGGTATGGAACGGCGCCGGCGAAGGCACTTCCCACTCCAGTCCCTCCGCACCCTCCCAAGGTTTTTGTGGTGCTTTTTCGCCCTGGCCTCGCATTGTCGGCAATACGATGAACAGGAAGAAGTAGATTTGAGCGAACCCGAAGAAGAAGGCACCCACCGAAGCCACCGCATTGAAGTCGGCAAACTGCATCGGGTAGTCGGCATAGCGCCGCGGCATGCCTGCCAGACCCAGGAAGTGCATCGGGAAAAACGTGACATTGAATGAAATCAGCGACCACCAGAAATGGATTTTTCCGCGCGTTTCGTTGTACATCACGCCAGTCCATTTCGGGCTCCAGTAATAGTAGCCAGCAAACATCGCGTACAGCGATCCCGCCACCAAAACATAGTGGAAATGGGCCACCACATAGTAGGTGTCATGAACCTGGATATCGAGTGGCGCCATTGCCAGAATCAGACCGGTGAATCCACCCATCGTGAACACGAAAATGAAGCCGACGGCGAACAGCATGGGAGTCTCGAACGTCATCGAACCCCGCCACATCGTCGCGATCCAGTTAAAGACCTTCACGGCGGTCGGCACTGCAATCAACATGGTGGAGTACATAAAGAAAAGCTGGCCAGTCACCGGCATGCCTGAGGTAAACATGTGGTGTGCCCAGACCACGAAGCTCAAAATCGCAATGCTCGATGTCGCATACACCATGGAGGCATAACCAAACAGCCGCTTGCGCGCGAAGGCTGGAACCACCTGGCTGATGATGCCAAAGCCCGGCAAGATCATGATGTAAACCTCGGGGTGACCGAAGAACCAGAATATGTGCTGGTACATCACCGGGTCGCCACCACCGGCGGGATTGAAGAAACTGGTGCCGAAGTGCCGGTCGGTCAGCGTCATCGTGATCGCGCCGGCAAGCACCGGCATCACAGCGATCAGGAGGTAGGCGGTGATCAGCCAGGTCCAGGCAAACATCGGCATCTTCATCAGCGTCATGCCGGGCGCGCGCATGTTCAATATGGTCACGATGATATTGATCGATCCCATGATGGAACTGGCGCCAAGAATGTGCAGCGCGAAAATGCCGGCGTCCATGCTCGGACCCATCTGCAGCGTCAGCGGAGCGTACAGCGTCCAGCCCGCTGCTGGAGCGCCGCCAGGCATGAAAAACGAACCCACGATCATCAAGGCAGCTGGTATCAATAACCAGAAGCTGAAGTTGTTCATGCGCGCAAAAGCCATGTCGGCGGCACCGATCTGCAACGGAACCATCCAGTTCGCGAAACCCACGAAGGCCGGCATGATGGCGCCAAACACCATGATCAGTCCGTGCATCGTGGTGAGCTGGTTGAAGAACTCGGGATTTACAAACTGCAAGCCCGGCTGAAACAACTCGGCGCGAATCACCAGTGCCAGAATGCCACCAATCACAAACATGGTGAAGCTGAACAAAAGGTACAACGTGCCTATGTCCTTGTGGTTGGTCGCATAAACCCAGCGACGCCATCCCGTCGGGACATGGTCGTCATGAACATCATGGGCGTGATCGTGATGATCCAGTACTGCACTCATCCTGATTTCCTTCTTGACTTTGATTTCGTTGCGGCGGCGCTCAGCCAAACCCGCTTATTTGCGCGCGACATTGACCTCGGCGGGCTGGACCAGTTG
This sequence comes from Betaproteobacteria bacterium, assembly GCA_025360705.1. GTDB lineage: Bacteria > Pseudomonadota > Gammaproteobacteria > Burkholderiales > Burkholderiaceae_C > CAISIP01. Next base: position 9,949 of record JANYBQ010000314.1, read on the forward strand.
ACCGGTCTTGTTGGACCAATTGTTCTTGGTAAACGTAATTACAGCGGCGATATCGGTGTCGCTTAGCGCTTTCCATGATGGCATGGCGCCATTGTTTTGGCCATTGAGCAACACGGCAATCTGCTTGCCATGATCGGCGTCCAGTACCACGGCCGCGCCGTCCAGAGGCTTGATCGCGCCGCCACCCTTTCCGTTGGCCTGATGGCAAACGACGCAGTTGGTTGCGTACACTTTTTCACCCCGCTTGGTGATGTCCTCGGCAGTCCATATCTTGGCCGGATCGTCGGCTTTCGCGGCCTGTTTTTTCATTTCACCGCTGGCCCATTTGGAATAATCTTCAGCCGACAGAACCTTGACGTGGATCGGCATGTAAGCGTGCTCCTTACCGCAAAGTTGAGAGCATTGACCGTAGAAATCGCCAATTTTTTCGGCACGAAACCAGGTATCCCGCACAAAGCCCGGGATTGCCGCTTGCTGGATGCCGAAGGCCGGCACAAAGAAGGCATGGATCACGTCGTTTGCGGTGGTGATCAGGCGCACTTTCTTGTCCACGGGAACCACCAGCGGGTTGTCCACCTTGAGCAAATAGTCGTCTACGATCTGGCCCGCTTTGGGCCCGCCGGCGTCCGACATCGCGCGCTGCGTGGGGTCCAGCGTAGACAAGAATCCGATGCCCTCGCCTTCACCTTTGATGTAGTCGTAGCCCCACTTCCACTGCATGCCGGTGGCCTTGATGGTCAGGTCGGCATTGGTGGTGTCTTTCATGGCAACGATCACTTTAGTGGCAGGCAATGCCATCAGGATCACGATGATGAATGGAACGATGGTCCAGACAATCTCCACCGTCACCGACTCATGGAACGAAGCCGCCTTGTGGCCGACCGACTTGCGGTGTTTCCAGATCGAATAAAACATTACGCCGAAAACGGCCAGAAAAATAACCGCGCAGACGATCAGCATGAACCAGTGCAGCCAGGCCTGGTCCTCGGCAATTTTCGTCACCGGCGGATGCAGATTGAGCTGATTGACCGCCGGTCCGCCGGGCAAGTCGCTGGTCGCCCGCGCGGCAGTAAAGGCAACCGTGCTAACCCATGCACAGGCCACCAGCACCGGGGAAGCCAATTTGCCCAAAATGCTCTTCATCATGTTCACTTTTTCTTGCCCAAATTTGCCAATACTTACCGAAAATAAACCTGCCTGCCGCCAGCCATATTTCAGGCCGAACGCAACGCCATCCTGATTTCCCGCGCCAGCATCGGCCGCAATTCAGGCCGGACAAAACGGCCTATATGAACCGTTCTACCCTGCGCGGAAAGCTCGATCAGCGAACTGTCGGCGGCCCCGGGCTCCACTCTCACCCTGTCGCGTCGGAACTCGGAGCGCTGCAATTTTCCGCCATTTTCCAGTTCCACCACCAACTGCGTACCGGCAAGGCGAATCGTCTCGCCATCCGTGGCATGACGGGCATACACGGTAAACGCCGCGCCTACCGCAATCAACTCGGCCCACGCAAAGGGCAAAACCAATTTGGCACCGTGGATCCAGAAAGCCATGCCGATCAGCAGCGACACCACACACAGAGAAAGATAAAGCCATCCCAGTTGCCGCGGCGTCACGGAACAATTACGCCGCAAAAACCATTGAATGTTCTGCCCCTGCACCGTTGCAAAGCGAAAAACCAGATTCGTCACGCGATTTGCTACCTTAGCGCTTAGCGCCGTGCCAACTCACGCCGGCACGGCTAGAACACGGCGAAAATGCCCTTGATTCACCCGTGCTTATTGTAGCCCACGCCCCCCAACCTTCACCCCTTGGCGGGCTGCCGCGAGCCATCATGCACGGGGGCCTGGCGCGGCTTTACCCCGCCGCAATACGCTGCGCATTTCATCCAGCGACAGAATGGTCTCGCTCTGTACTTGCAAACGCCGCTGCGGTTTAAACGCATGACCATAGATGATCTCGAAAGTCAGCGATAGTTGTTGCGGCGAGGCGCCCACTGGCTGCTGGTCCGACCAGGCTTGCAATAGCTGGGCCCGCCATGTTTTTCCGCGCAACGCCGGAAAACGGCCTGGATGCAGGTTGCGGCCCAACTGCCGCAGTTCGACCAGCAAGCGCTCGCTGGTGTTGAAGGTCAAGGCGATGCGTTCCATATCCATCACCGGCTCGGCAAAACCGGCGTTGACCAGCATGTCGCCCCAGTCATGCATATCGGTAAATTCATGCGCCGGTGGCGGCCAGCCGAGCGTGCGGTACAGGGCGCGCAGTTCACGCAAGGTATCGGGGCCCAGACAGGAGAACATCAGGAAGCCCTCGGCGCCAAGCGCCCGGTGCCATTGCGCGATCAGCGCTTGCGGGTCGGCCGACATATGCAGCAGCATGTTGGCCCACACCATCTGCACGGCTCCATCCGGCGGCGGCGCAAAACGCGGCGCCGGCCCCGTCCAATGCGCCCGGTCCCACCACGGTTTGCGCAAGGCCTGCGTAGCGACCTGCGTACGCTGGGCGCTGGCCTCCACCACAAAACACTGCGCCTTGGGGTAACGCCGCGCCACCGCCGCATGGGCGGCAAGGCCGCCGCGCACCGGCTCCCAGTCGGCCCAGAATCGCGGTTGCAGCTTGATCCACTGCAGGCGATCCTCCATGCGGCGCGCGACTTCTTCGTGCAGCCATGCCGAGACACTCTGCGGTCGCGCGGCCCACCGCAGCGCGGCAAGCGGGTCGATGGTGGGGGGGCGATCGGCGGACATGGAAAAACCTGGGTGGCGCGGCGAGTATATTGATTCGATGTTCCGCGCCTTGTTCAAGAGCATGTCCGCGCGGTTGCCAAGCCAGTGCGCGGTATGCCGCGCCTGGCCCGCCCAGCCCGTGTGTGAAGCCTGCGTGGTGCGGTTCGCGCAGCCGAGGCCGCGCTGCCGTACCTGCGCGTTGCCGGTTGTCGGCGCCATTGAACAATGCGGGGCCTGCGTGCGTTCGCCGCCGCCGCTGGACGCCTGCGTGGCGGCGGTCGCATACGAGTATCCATGGTCGCACCTGATCGTGGAGTTCAAATTCGGTGCACGGCCCGGCTGGGCTTCCAGCTTTGCGATGTTGCTGCGCAGCGCTCCCTGGGTCGAACCCGCGCTGGAGAACGCCGATCTGATCCTGCCGATGCCCCTGTCGGCGCAGCGGATGCGCGAGCGCGGATTCAACCAGGCGCTCGAACTGGTGCGCCAGCTTGCACCGGGCAGGAACGGCCACGGCCTGTTGCTACGCATCAGGGACACCCCGCCGCAAAGCGCGCTAAAACGCGCCGAGCGGCTGCAAAACGTGCGCCACGCATTCGCGGTCGAGCCCTTGCGCATTGGCGAGTTGGCGGGCGCCAAAGTAGTACTGGTCGACGATGTGATGACCAGCGGCGCCTCGATGTATGCCGCAGCGGACACTTTGCGAGCCGCGGGTGCCGCGCACATCACAGGCCTCGTGCTGGCCCGCGCCGATCCGCCGCAAGGCAACAGCCGCTGACGCGGGACAATCGGCCAATGTTCAATATCGTCCTGGTCGAGCCGGAAATTCCGCCCAACACCGGCAACGTGATCCGGCTGGCTGCGAACACCGGCTGCAGCTTGCATTTGATCGAGCCGCTGGGCTTTTCGATGGACGACAAAAATCTGCGCCGGGCCGGCCTGGACTACCATGAATACGCGCCGGTGCATCGCCACGCGAGTTGGGCCGTCTTCCTGAAGCAGATGAACCCGTCGCCCGAGCGCATGTTTGCGCTCAGCACAAAAGCTGCCCACAACCTTTATGGGCAAACACTGCGTCCCGGCGACTGGCTGGTGTTTGGTTCAGAGACCAAAGGCCTACCGGAGCAGGTGCGCAATTCCTTTGCGGATGCGCAATGCCTGCGGCTGCCGATGCGCCCGGGTCAGCGCAGCCTGAATCTTTCCAACGCGGTGGCCGTCACGGTGTTCGAGGCCTGGCGGCAGAACGCCTTTGCATCCCTGGCGTAATCCTCAAGGGTAACGCCGGACAATCGATTCGGCCACGCAAACCGGTTTGTCGGCACCTTCTCTCTCTACCGCCGCATGCCAGGTAATTTGCACGCCGTTGTTGTCTATGGAATCGCATGACAACAACCTGAAGCGTGCGCGCAGGCGACTACCCACCGGTACCGGCGCCATGAAGCGAACCTTGTTGAGGCCATAGTTCACGCCCATACGCGACTCGACGATCTCCATCGCGGACGCAAAAAATATCGGCAGCAGCGACAGCGTCAAAAAGCCATGCGCGATCGGCGCGCCAAACGGCCCGGCCTTGGCGCGTTCCACATCGACGTGAATCCACTGATGGTCTCCCGTGGATTCCGCGAACTGGTTGATCTGTTCCTGGGTAATCGTTATCCAGTCGCTCACGGCCACTTCCTGGCCCACCATGGCAGGCAGTTCGGACAGGGTTTGAAAGGTTCTCATGCACAGTGATTGGAAGTGGACTATCCAGTTCAGCTGTCCAGCCAGTGGCAAATAGCCTGCCACTGCTCCAGGTCCTTCTCGAAGCGGCCGGGCGCCACATCGAACAAGGTCAGTCCCCGTGCCGCGAGGTGCACGTAATTCTGGGTGTCGCGCAGGTAGGCCAGCACCGGCAAGCCGAGTGCGTCCACGAATTCATGCAACTTCTCGGCCGCGATGGTGCGCGCGTCGACCCGCATTCCAATCAGGCCCACCTTGGCTTTGGCCGAATTTTTGCTTTTTGCCAGCTCGTCCAGAAAAGGCCTTGTCGCAAAAATGTCGAACACGCTGGGCTGCAGCGGCACGATCACCTTGTCGGCCATTTTCATGACATCGTTGAAGCGCCAGCCGTGCAGGCCCGCCGGTGTATCCAGCACCACATGGGTCGTGCCTTTGGGCGGTCGCGCGATATGGTCGGAATTGATGTCCCAGGTTCCGATAGCGCGTGCTCCCGGCGGGCGCAAACCCAGCCACAGGCGCGAGGATTGTTGCCGGTCTGCATCCCCCAATATCACCGCGTGCCCCCTGGAGGCGAAATATCCCGCGATGTTGGTGGCCAGCGTGGATTTGCCGACGCCGCCTTTCGGATTGGCAACTACGATCACTGGCATGGCATGCTCCGCTTGGTTGGACTTTGCGCTATGTTAGCGGGATGGAACCACAAACCCTAACGCTTTCGCCCGCCGCGCCAAACGGAGCCGGCAACGGCATCTATCTGCTGGCAGCCCATCCCGACTGGCGTGAATCGAGGGTCAACCGGCGCTTGCGCGATGCCGTGCGCACAGTTGTCGGCGTGCAAGTCTGCGACCTGTACGAGCGTTATCCGGATTACGACGTGAACGTGGCGGCCGAACAGGCCCGTCTGGCGGAGGCCAGGCTGGTGGTGTTGATGCATCCGATCCAGTGGTATTCGATGCCGGCACTGCAAAAACTGTGGCTGGACGAGGTGATGACGTACGGCTGGGCCTATGGCGTGGATGGCACGGCGCTGCGTGGCAAGGACCTGTGGCTGGTGGCCACCACCGGCGGGCCCGAGTCTTCGTACCACCCGAAAAGCTACAACCGTTATTTTTTCGACGCCTTCCTGCCGCCCTACGAACAGACGGCGGCGTTATGTGGCATGCGTTTTCTGCCACCGCTGATCCTGCATGGCGCCCACAACGCACCCGAGGCGGAGGTCGCCGCCCATGTCGATGTGGTGCGCCAGCGCCTGAGCAGTTATCCGCAATGGCCCGAACTCGACGCGCTGGACCCATGCCCGGAATGTGAAGTCCCCACCAGCGACCGGGTACGCGCCGCCAAGCTGCCGATGGACACGGTCTGAAATGGAACACACACCCGCATGGCTGATCAATAGCTTCATCTACCTCAGTGCCGCCGTAATTGTGGTGCCGCTGAGCCGGGCGCTCGGCCTGGGCTCCATCATTGGGTATCTGGCCGCGGGTATTGCGATTGGCCCCTGGGGCCTGGGGCTGGTCACCAACGTTGAAGACATCCTGCATTTCGCCGAGTTTGGCGTTGTGCTGATGTTGTTTCTGGTCGGGCTGGAGCTGGAGCCGAAACGCCTGTGGAGCCTGCGCCGCCCGATTTTCGGCTGGGGCAGCGCTCAGGTGCTGGGCTGCGCGGCGCTGTTGACGGCGCTCGCCATGCTGTTGGGCGTGGGCTGGAAAATCGCCCTCGTGGCCGGCCTGGGCTTGGCGCTGTCCAGCACCGCTATTGCATTGCAGGTGATGGGGGAGCGCAACCTGATGGCCACCTCCAGCGGGCAGGCTGCATTCTCGATCCTGCTGTTTCAGGACGTGGCCGCGATTCCCATACTGGCACTGCTGCCCCTGCTCGGCGTTGCGACGCAGTCCGGCGATGCCGTCGCAGGCAATCAGGCCTTGCAAGCCGTCAAAATCGTCGTCGTCATCGCGGGCATCATCCTGGGTGGCCGCTTGTTGTTGCGGCCGCTGTTTCGCTGGAT
>JANYBQ010000337.1 GCA_025360705.1 Betaproteobacteria bacterium
TGCCTCCGCCCAGGGTGGTGGCGTGTCCTGCTTCCTGGTCGACCGTGGCACGCCGGGCATGCGACTGGGCCAGCGCTTCGAGTTGATGTCGTCCGACCGGCCGTGGGAGATCGTGTTCGAGGATGTGCGCGTTCCCATCACGCAGTTGCTGGGCGAGCCGGGGCCGGGCTGGAAGCTGGCGCGCGCCACGCTGGATCTGGGCCGCCTGGTCCACGGACCCAAGGCCATCGGCCGCGCGGAGCGCGCGCTGGAGCTCGCCATCACCCACGCCAACCAGCGTGAAACCTTCGGTGCCCCGCTGGCCACGCGCCAGGCCATCCAGTGGATGGTGGCTGACTCGGCCGTAGAACTGAACGCCGCGCGGCTGATGACCTACCAGGCCGCCTGGCGGGCCGACCAGGGCATGGACTTCCATGTAGAGGCCTCGCAGGTCAAGCTCTACGCCGACGACATGCTGATGCGCGTGGTCGATCGTGCGATCCAGATCCACGGCGGGTTGGGCCTGTCGCGCGAGTTGCCGCTGGAGCACATGTTCCGCGACGCCCGTTCGCGCACTATCACCGAAGGCTCTTCAGAGATGCAGCGCATGATCATCGCCAGCGAGTTCCTGTCGGGGCGCTCGGGGCTGAATCGTTTTGGCCAACCGTGAATGGGCCTGACCTTTTGCGCGGGTAGCCCGATGACAATTTGCCCAATGGGCCTTGGAGACCGAATTGGATGAAGTGAGATTCGTCGACACGACGGTACGAGACGGCCAGCAAAGCCTGTGGGCGCTGGCCATGCGCACCGCGATGATCCTTCCGATTGCCGAACGGCTGGACGACGCCGGCTTCGATGCGATCGAGATCTCGGCCGCCGGGCACGAGAAGAAGCTTATCCGCGAACTGCGCGAGGACCCGTTCGAGCGCTTGCGCCTGGTGCGCCAGCGCATCCGCAAAACGCCCTTGCGCTTCATCCGCGGCCGCTCACTGGCGACCTTTCAGGTGACACCGCGATCGGTGGAGGAGCTCTGGTACCAGCGCCTGGCGGCACATGGCATCGCCCAGGTGCGGGTGTCGGACTGCTCCAACACGGTCGACGGCTGGGCGCTGCAGGTGGCCGACGCGCGCAAGGTAGGCATCGATGCCATCGTGAACCTGATTTTCTCGATTTCTCCGCGGCACACCGATGCCTACTATGCCAACAAGGCGCGCGAGGCCGCCCGGCTACGGCCGTTTCGCATCTGCCTGAAGGATCCTGGCGCGCTGCTGACGCCTGCGCGGGTGCGCACGCTGCTGCCCCTGGTTCTGGCCGAGGTGGGCGCGGTCGAGGTTGAATTCCACACCCATTGCAACACCGGGCTGGGCGCGCTGTGCGCGCTGGAGGCGATCGGGCTCGGCGTGCGCTGTATCAACACCGCCATCCCGCCGCTGGCCGAGGCGTCCTCGAACCCCTCGCTGTTCAACCTGGCGCGCAACGCGCGAGCGCTGGGTTATCGCACCCGGATCGATGAGGAGTCGCTGCGGCCTGTGGAGGAGCATTTCCGTGCCATCGCGACGCGCGAGGGCCTGCCGGTCGGGGCACCCGCGGCCTACGATGCATTGCACTATCTGCACCAGGTGCCGGGCGGAATGATCTCGAACCTTCGGTTCCAGCTGGGCAGCATGGGCATTGCGGACCGGCTTGAGCAGGTGCTGGAGGAAATCCCGCGCGTGCGTGCCGACCTGGGCTACCCGATCATGGTGACGCCGTATTCGCAGTTCACCGGGGTGCAGGCGGTGATAAACGTCATCACCGGCGAGCGCTACCGGGAGGTCGCCGACGAAATCGTTCAGTACGCCCTGGGTCTGTGGGGTGACGACGAAGCGACTTCGATGGATCCGGATGTCCGTGACAAGGTGCTGGACCGACCACGCGCGAGGGCGCTGGCGCGATGGCAACCACCGCAGCCCTCACTGCAGGAGCTGCGCCGTTCGCTGGGGGCCACCGGCGTTTCCGATGACGAGCTATTGCTGTACTTCTTTACCAGCAAGGAGGACGTCGGCATCATGCGCTCGGCCGATGCACCAGGCCTGGGTTCCGATGGCGGCCTGGAGCGGCTGATCGCCCAACTCGGGCGGTCGCGGCATGTGCGCCATGTCCATGTGCAAAAGGGCGACAGCTCGGTGACGCTGCAACGCGCCTGAAGGCGCTGCCCGTCAACGATCCATGAAGTCGCGCACCGCGGCGATGAAGGCTTCACGCTTCTCGATCTGTGTCCAGTGGCCGCAGTTGCCAAAAACCAGCAGTGTCGCATTGGGCAGGATGGCCATCAGGCGCAGCGAAATCGACAGTGGGATGACCTGGTCCTCGCGCCCATGCATGATCAAGGTAGGGTGTTTCAATGCGCGCAGTTGCTCTTCGTTCTGTGCCAGAGCGTCCACCCAGCGCTCGACGTCGAACCTGGGCGGGCTGTTGCTGCGGGTATGGCCGAAGCCGAGCATGTCCGGTGCAATGACGCGAAAGTGCTTTGACAGGTCCGGCATCACGCCTCGCCAGTTGGCCCACGCGCTGACGCCGGGGCCGGAGCCATGGATCGGCAGCAGGGGTTGACCCTGGCCCAGGTCGTGGTAGTTGATGGTGGCGCCTGGTATGGCGCAGGATATCGCGATTTCTGGCGATGCCGGCAGGGCAACTGGGGTGTTCATGGCCGGATGGGATGGACAGGATGCGGATGCCTCGAGGAGACGACTTCGCTGCCTTCAGGCCGGGCGGTAGGCCGCAAAGACCTTGTTCGAGTTGAAGACCTGAGTGGGCACGAACGTGCTCCAGTCAAGCGTGGCTCCGAGTTCCTTCATGGCTCCCAACAATGGGTACCAGTTGAGGACCTCCTGCTGGCCGGCATCCTCGATGTCCCGGGTCGTCTGCTGGCGCCACAGCGCGTCGTTGCCATCGACTAGGGCCTGGTACAGCTTGCGGTCGTTGGGCGTGTCGGGGCGCAGGCGCCAGGTGCGGTCGCACAGGAAGGCGTGCGACCAGCTCGACGAGGCGATGACAGCCACGCGCCAGGGTGACGCGCGCAGCACCCGTGCCGCGGCGGCGCCCAGATCGATGCAGCGCGCAGGCGACGGTGAGGGCGGGT
>JANYBQ010000361.1 GCA_025360705.1 Betaproteobacteria bacterium
GCGAGTTCGCTGCCCGGATTGGCGTCGCTGATGGCCAGCGCGAAATCGTCGCAGGTCACGGCCTGGCCATCATGGCGTTCGAAATACAGCGCCATGCCTTTCTTGAAGCCGTCGCGCCCGACCAGCGTTTGCATCATGCGCACCACCTCGGCGCCCTTTTCGTAGATGGTGACGGTGTAGAAGTTGTTGATCTCCACATAGCTGTCGGGCCGCACCGGGTGCGCCAGCGGGCCCGCGTCTTCGGGGAACTGCGCGGTGCGCAACACGCGCACGTCTTCGATGCGCTTGACGGCGCGCGCCGACGCTTCCAGGCACAGGTCTTGCGAAAACTCCTGGTCGCGGAACACCGTCAGGCCTTCTTTCAGGCTGAGCTGGAACCAGTCGCGGCAGGTCACGCGGTTGCCGGTCCAGTTGTGAAAATACTCGTGCCCGACCACCGACTCGATATTGGCGTAGTCGACGTCGGTCGCACTGGCCTGGCTGGCCAGCACGTATTTGGTGTTGAAGATGTTCAGGCCCTTGTTTTCCATCGCGCCCATGTTGAAGTCGCTGGTGGCGACGATCATGAAACGCTCCAGGTCCAGCGACAGGCCGAATCGTGCTTCGTCCCAGGCGATCGACGCCATCAGCGAATTCATCGCGTGTTCGGTTTTTTCCAGGTCGCCGGGGCGCACATAGATTTCCAGTAAATGCTCGTTGCCGGCGCGCGAAACAATGCGCTGCTGACGGCACACCAGTTTCCCGGCGACCAGCGCAAACAGATAACAGGGCTTGCGATGTGGATCGACCCAACGCGCGAAATGGCGGCCCTGGTTCTCGGCGCCCGACAAGTCACCGTGTTCAACCAGATTGCCGTTGGACAACAGTGTCGGGTACGCGGCCTTGCTGGCACGCAGCGTAACGCTGTACATGGCCATGACGTCGGGCCGGTCCAGGAAGTAGGTGATGCGCCGAAAGCCTTCGGCTTCACACTGCGTAAAAAACGAATCGTTGCTGACGTACAGGCCCATCAACTTGGTGTTCTTGACCGGAGCGCAGGTGGTGAAAATTTCCAGATCGAAGGCGCCATCGGCGGGCAGGTTGTCCAGCACCAGTTTGCCACCGTCGATCTTGAACGAGGCTCCGCCACCGTTGACCAGCACCCGCGCCAGGTTGAGGTCTTCGCCATCCAGCCGCAGCGGCTGCGCCGGCACGTCCGGGTTGCGGCGCAGGCGCATTTTGTTGAGCACGCGGGTTTTGGCCGGGTCGAGGTCGAAGGTCAGATCGACGCTATCGATCCAGTAGGCCGGCGCCTGATAGTCGCCGCGCTGGACGCTGATGGCTGGTCCTTGTTCGTCACGTTTTGTCAGCATGGATTTTCTCCAGGAAATTGTTGTCGATCAGTTCATGATAATTTTTAACGCTGGCAATCACGTGCGGGCCCGCCAGCTGTGCGGCGCTGTGGCTGGTGCACACGGATACCGCTTGCATTCCGGCACGGCGCGCTGCCTCGATGCCGAAAGGGGCATCTTCAAAAACCACGCAGTCAGCGGGCGAAATGCCGATGCGCCGCGCGGCTTCGAGAAATATCGCGGGCTCCGGTTTGCCAGGCAGCCCTTCGTCGCCACCCACCACGGCGTGTGGAACCGGGTCCATCTTGAGATGCGAAAAAGCGAACGCGATATTGTGTTTGTCGCCGGCCGTGCCGACGCCCACTTTCAGTCCGCGCGCCATGGCATGGCCGAAAAAAGTCTTGAAGCCCGCAACCTCGGCGAAGTGGGGCGTGAACAGCTCGCGGTAAATCCGCTCCTTATGGTGGATCAGGTCCCAGCATTCCCGTTGCTCCATGACGCGCCCGAAAAGCGTCTCCATGCATTCGGCGCCGGTGCGCCCGGTGGTACGGCGCAACAGCTCGTCCACGTCGATCTTGATGCCATGGTGGTCGGCGAACGCGACCCAACTGCGCGCGTGGTACGGCATGGAGTCGATCATGGTGCCGTCCATGTCGAAGATCAGCCCTCGCATCCGCATCACACGCCTTGCTTGAGAGAAGCCTCGATGAACACGTCCAGATCGCCGTCCAGCACTTTCTGCGTAGCCGAGACTTCGACGTTGGTGCGCAAGTCCTTGATGCGGCTGTTGTCCAGCACGTAGCTGCGGATCTGGTGGCCCCAGCCCACGTCGGTCTTGGTGTCTTCGAGTTTCTGCTGCGCTTCCTGTTGCTTGCGCAACTCGAAGTCGTAAAGGCGCGAGCGCAGCCGTTTCCAGGCCACGTCGCGGTTGCTATGCTGGCTACGGCCGTCCTGGCACTGCACCACGATGCCGGTGGGGATGTGCGTAAGCCGCACCGCCGAGTCGGTCTTGTTGATGTGCTGGCCGCCCGCGCCGCTGGCACGGAAGGTATCCACGCGCACGTCCGAAGGGTTGATGTCGATTTCGATCGAGTCGTCGATTTCCGGATAAACGAACACCGACGCGAACGACGTATGCCGCCCGCCCGACGAGTCGAACGGCGACTTGCGAACCAGCCGGTGCACCCCGGTCTCGGTACGCAACAAGCCAAACGCGTATTCGCCTTCGATCTTGATGGTGGCGCCTTTGATGCCGGCGGTGTCGCCGGGAGATTCGTCCTCGATCTGCGTCTTGAAACCCTTGCGCTCGGCGTATTTCAGGTACTGGCGCAGCAGCATGCTGGCCCAGTCGCATGCCTCCGTGCCACCCGCCCCGGCCTGGATGTCCAGGAAGCAATTCAACGGGTCGGCCGGGTTGTTGAACATGCGCCGGAATTCAAGCTGTTCGATTTCCGTGGCCAATTTCGCGGTCTCGGTTTCGATATGCAGCAGGCTGTCGTCGTCACCTTCTTCCCGGCTCATGTCGTACAGCTCGGAGTTGTCCGCCAACTCGGATGTCAGCCGGGTCAATCCCAACACGATGCCGTCGAGGGATTTCTTTTCTCGCCCGAGCTCCTGCGCGCGTTTGGGGTCGTTCCAGACCGTCGGGTCTTCGAGTGATGCGTTAACCGTCCTCAGGCGTTCGGATTTGGCATCGAAGTCAAAGATACCTCCGTAAATCTTCGGTGCGCACGCTCAGCGACGAAAGTTGGGTGCCGATCTGGTTGATGTTTTCTGCGTCCATGGGTAATCCTGCTTGTTGGTTCGGGTCAGGCGGCGATTTTCTCATGCGCGCGGCGGGTTACGCCGGAGTCAGGAAGTCTTCCAGCAGCCGCGCCACTTGTTCGGGCTGGTCATGGTGCAACATATGGCCCGCGTCCTGCACCACGGCAATACGGCAATCGCGCACCGTCTGAAGCCGCTCGTGGTACTGCGTCAGCGTGAACTTGCCTTTCCACCACGAGGCCAACGCGCTGTCACTGGCCTCGACGGCCAGCAAGGGCATGCCGATGCACTTGTAGAGTTCCAGCGTTTCGTCGACGCGGCTCAACTGCGCGTTGACGATCTTGTGCGCCGCGTCTCCCTGAATTTCCCACTGACCGCTGGTGTTCTCGCGCGCCCATTGGGTGGCGAGCCAGTTGGCTTTGTCGAGCCCGGCCTTGTCGCGTGCCAGGCGCGGGTTGGTTCTGGATAACCGCCGCGCCACGCCCGCCGCGCTGTCGTAGGCATGCAGAGCCAGTTCACCACGCTGCAGTTTCTTGAGTTCATCCATCCAGGTCGCATAACGTGCCGGGGCCTGGTCGGGCGAGGACGCGGGCCCGCCAAACCCTTCCAGATTGACCAGCCGGCGTATCCGTTGCGGGCGCACGCCGGCGTAATGCATCGCCACGTTGCCCCCCATGCTGTGGCCCACCAGATCGACCTGCATGTCCGGTGCATAGTGGTCAAGCAGGAAATCGAGATCGGCCATGTAGTCCGGGAACCAGTAGTTGTCCACCGGGGCGCCTTTGGTAAGTCCATAACCGCGCCAATCCGGCGCGATCACGTGGCGTCCCTGCATGAAGGCATTCGAGAAGGCGTCGACCACGAACTGATAGGACGCGGCAACGTCCATCCAGCCGTGCACCAGAACCAGCGTGGCCACACCCGGCGAGGGTTCGCCCCAGGTCCATACGTGGTAGTTGAGATTGCGAATTGGGACAAACTCGCTGCGTGAGGTTCTCTTGACTTGGTACATTAACGCGATCATAAGGAGACATCTCTTGCCAGCCAGTCAACTGAATGACAGGTCTTCGCAGCGGGCCGACAACTATGCGGCGATGCACCGGGGGTTTGGCTGGTGTGTCCCGGAGCAATTCAACATCGCGCAGGTGTGCTGCACGCGATGGGCCGGGATGCCGGATGCCGCCGACAGAGTCGCGGTTTTTGCCGACGCGCCCGGCATGGCGCCAACTACGCATTCGTACGCGGAATTGCAGCATTGCGCCAACCGGTTATCCAACGCCCTGATGAAGATGGGCGTGCAGCGCGGCGATCGCGTGGCGATCGTGATGCCGCAGCGTTTCGAAACCGCTGTGGCCTACATAGCCTTGCTGCAGATGGGCGCCATCGCCATGCCCCTGTCGATGTTGTTCGGCCCGGAAGCGCTGGAGTTTCGCTTGCAGGACAGTGCGGCCGTGCTGGCGATTTGCGATGGGGACGCGGTCGAGCGTTTGTCGGCGATCCGGCCAAGCTGTCCGGCCTTGCGTGGAGTAATCCGGGTCGGCACATCGGACGCGCACGCCAATCGCGAATACAGCGCGGCGCTGGCCGGGGAGTCGGAGCACTTTACCCCGCGGCCAACACGCGCCGCCGATCCGGCAGTGTTGATCTACACCAGCGGGACCACCGGCCAGCCCAAGGGAACCTTGATTCCGCACCAGACGCTGATCGGCAATCTGAGCGGCTTCATCTGCAGCCAGAACTGGTTCGGTTTCGACCCTCGCGATGCGCGCAGCCAATCTCAGGCGGTGTTCTGGTCTCCGGCTGACTGGACCTGGACTGGCGGCCTTATGGACGCGCTGTTGCCGACGCTGTATTTCGGCCGCCCCATCGTGGCCTGGAACAGCCGCTTCAGCCCGCGGACAGCCTTTGAGTTGCTGGAAAAATATTCCGTTACGCACAGCTTCTTGTTCCCGACCGCGCTCAAGGCCATGATGAAGGCCTACCCCAATCCGGGTCGGCAGTTCAAGTTGTCGTTGCAGGCCATCATGAGCGCGGGCGAGGCGGTGGGGGATGCGGTTTTCGACTATTGCCGCAAGGAACTGGGACTGGTGGTCAACGAAATGTTCGGCCAGACCGAGATCAACTACATCGTGGGCAATTGCGCGATGGAATGGACCCCCACGCTTGCGGCCAAGGCCGCTGCGCTGCTCCCCGAGGGGGCCGAACCCGGCTTGGGACGGCCCAGCGGCGGATTGATGGCGCACCGGTCGGAAGGCGTTGGCTGGCCGGCGCGAGCCGGCAGCATGGGCAAACCGTATCCCGGCCATCGGGTGGCGCTGCTCGATGAGGCGGGCCGGGAGTGTGCTGTCGGGCAACCTGGCGACGTGGCCTTGAACCGTTTCGATATGCATGGAAACACCGATCCGGTTTTCTTCCTGGCGTATTGGAACAACCGGGCGGCGACCGCCGCCAAGTTCACCGGTGATTGGTGTCGAACGGGCGACCTGGCAACGCGCGACGCCGATGGTTATCTGTGGTACCAGGGACGCGCCGACGACATGTTCAAGGCAGCGGGGTATCGCATCGGCCCGGGGGAAATCGAAAACTGCCTGATAAAACATCCGGCGGTAATGAACGCCGCCGTGGTGCCCAAGCCAGACCGCGAACGTGGCGCGGTGGTCAAGGCCTACGTGGTATTGTCCAGCGCATTTTTGGACCAGCGGACACGCCGGGCCGGCGACGGCAAGGACTTCGACGCGGCGCTGGTGGCGCAGTTGCAGGAGCATGTACGCGGCAAACTGGCACCGTATGAATACCCGAAAGAGATCGAGTTTGTAGCCGAATTGCCGATGACTACTACTGGCAAGGTGCAGCGTCGCGTGTTGCGCTTGCAGGAAGAGGCGCGTGCCGAGCGCTTGCTGCGCGACGACGTGGCCTAACGCAGAAGAGGGTTCAATGGCGCGCCGTGACCACGTCTCCGAAACACCCGCAACACAGTTCCTGCGCGCGCGCAAAGTTGCCTTTGCAGAACACGTCTACGACTATGTGGAACATGGCGGGGCGCTGCACAGCGCCGAGATGTTGGGCATGGACCCATTTGCCGTGGTCAAGACATTGGTGATGCAGGACGATCAGGCGCGGCCGTTGCTGGTGTTGATGCACGGCAACCGCAAGGTCAGCACCAAAAACCTGGCGCGCCAGATTGGCGCAAAGTCGGTTGAACCTTGCCAACCCGAAGTGGCCAATAAACACAGCGGTTACCTGGTCGGAGGTACTTCGCCGTTCGGCACGCGCAAAGCAATGCCGGTGTATTACGAGCAGTCGATCCTGACTCTGCCGCGGATGTCGATCAACGGCGGCAGGCGCGGGTATCTGGTGGAGTTGGACGCCGCGGTCTGCATGCAGCTGCTCGACGCGCGGCCGGTGCGGTGCGCACTGGCAGAATAGGGCGCCGGAGACTCCGATGGAACCCTTTAAAGCTTATTTCCCGCTGTTGGCGGTTGTTGCCGCTTACCTGATCGGCTCGCTTTCGTTCGCTGTTATCGTGAGCCGCGCGATGGGGCTGCACGACCCGCGCACCTATGGCAGCAAGAACCCGGGCGCCACCAATGTGTTGCGTTCGGGCAGCAAAGTCGCAGCGGTTGTGACCTTGCTGCTCGACTGTGCCAAGGGTTGGTTGCCGGTGCTGCTGGTCAGGTGGTATGGCAAGGACTACGGGCTTGAAGAGGGCACGCAGGCCATGGCCGGTCTGGCTGCTTTCGTGGGTCATTTGTTTCCGTTGTTTTTCCGCTTTCAGGGCGGCAAGGGCGTGGCAACCGCGCTTGGTGTGTTGCTGGGCATCAACTGGATGCTGGGTTTGGCGACGGCAGCTACCTGGCTTATCGTGGCCTGGTTTTTTCGCTACTCGTCGCTGGCCGCGCTGGTGGCCGCGGTATTTGCGCCGGTCTACTATGTGTTCGGCGACGGCGTGGCCTGGTACTCGGAAAAGAGCATCCTGCTGGCGGTGTCCGTCATGGCGCTGTTGCTGATCTGGCGCCACGCCCAAAACATCGGCCGGCTGGTCAAAGGCAACGAGTCCCGCCTGGGCAAAAAGAAGATCTAGCCCGGCGCGGACGGGAAACTCACTGCCTCACGGTTGTTCCGCCGCGTAAGCACCCAGCCGCAAAATCAGGTGATGGTTAAGTCGGGCCCGCACCGAAGAAGCGGCCAGCGACGAGCGAATCAGCGGCCCGCCCTGGGTCGTGCGATGCAGCCGTGGCTGCCCGACCAGTTGCCCGGTTTCACTGAGCACGATCGCCACATGCGGATGGTTGGGTTTGCCGCTGCGGCGCATTACCACCGCGATTTCCCCATTGTCCAGCCGCACATAGGTGCCCGGCGGGCATAGACCTACCACACGTACCAGCGCATTGCCCACCTCTTCGCCCCGGTCGCCGGATTCACCGATGACGGCGCGCACCGAATCCGTCGCGCTGCGCCCTTCGCGGGTCTTGCGCGGACTGATCATGGCGGCGTAACGATCCACGATCCGTACGATGCGCGCCAGGCGTACCGACGGCGTAACCTCCATCAACTCGCCGTTGTCAGCGCCTTCGTCATGGTGGCCCGTCACCACGTCCAGCCACTGCTCGTCCACTACGCCGATATTGGCCAGCATCATGCCGCCCTTGACGGGGTGCGCACGGATCGCGTCGTATTGGGCCGCGTTTGGCCGGTCCACCTGGGTCGCCAACTGGTCCTGCAGCGTCGTCATCGCGATATTCATGGTCAATGCGGCATGCACGAGACTATTGCGCTCCGGTTGAGCCAGACCGAGTTCTCGCGCGATCAGATGGCACAACACGGCGCAGATCAACGCGTGGGACGCGCTATAACCAACCGGCGAGTTGCTCGCCAGCTGGAACAGCAGGTACAGGCCGACGTCGGTATCGCGTTGCAGCATGTTCTGCATCCAGCGGTCGTATTGCCACACCCGCTGCTCGAATTCCTGCACGCTGGATGGGCTGCCAAGAATAATACCCAAGCCGGCTTCCAGGTCGGACCACAGGCTCAGCAAGTCCTCGTATTCGTCTTCGTTCTGGAGGTTCACTTCAAAAGCGCTTTTCAAGAACCATCTGGTCGTTGGTACGGGTCATCTGGAAGCGTGTCAAAAAGCTGTTGCCCAGCAATACATAAGGCATGGCATACGGCGTTACTACGGCTTCCACCTCGTGCACTTCCACGTCGTTCAGGCGCACCGAAGAAAGTTGCACTCTCCACCCTTGCGCGATGCCATTGGCGGTTGCCAGTTGCACCCGCGGACCCTGCTTGTAGTCGAGCCCTATGCGCTCGGCGTCCAACATACCTATGCCAATAGTCGTGGCCCCGGTATCGACCAGAAACTGTACCGGTCGTGCATTGATGAGCCCCTGGGTAACAAAATGCCCACCCGAGCCCGCCGACAGTACGATCCTGCCGCCGGTACCCGGCCCAATCGCGGCTCCTACGCTGACCGGCGCCCCGCCTACGCGCGCGGTCTGGCGCTGGCCTGCGATCTCGAGGACAGCATTGTCGTTTTGGGTGGAGATCACCTTGACACCGTGGAAGGTTTCTCCGGGCGCCACCGCTTTCGGGGCCGCGCCATCCACCACCAGCAGCGCCTTGGCGCCCAGAATGCCGGACAACGCAACCGTCTGGGCCTGCGCGCCATGATCGACACTCAGCAAGGCAACGCCGCATAAAACGCTTGCCAACAATCCGGAGTTGCTGGCGGACAAACCTCAGTCCCGAAAATTGTTGAAACTCAAGGGCAGGTCGGCGATGTCCTTGCGGATCAGCGCCATGGCGGCCTGCAGGTCGTCGCGTTTGGCGCCACTGACGCGCACTGCGTCACCCTGGATCGATGCCTGGACCTTGAGCTTGCTGTCCTTGATCAGGCGCTGGATCTTTTTCGACACCTCGGTCTCTATTCCGTTGCGCACCTTGATCACCTGTTTGACCTTGTCGCCGCCCATTTTCTGAACGTCGCCACGGTCCAGAAAACGCACGTCCACACTGCGTTTGGTGAGTTTGTTGCGCAGCACGTCCTCAATCTGCCCAAGCTGGAACTCGGCATCGCCGATCAACGTGATTTCCTTGTCCTTGAGTTCAATCGAAGCCGCCGTTCCCTTGAAATCGAAACGCGTGCCAATTTCCTTGATGGTGTTGTCCACCGCGTTCCTGACTTCCACCAGGTTCGCCTCGCAAACCACATCGAATGTAGGCATGTATTACCAGTCAAAAACCAGCCAAAATCGGTTCGCCGCACGCTTGCCAGTGCGACAATCCCGTCATGTTAGTCGAGAAGAACGTTCCCCTCCAGCTGTACAACACTTTTCACATAGTGGCCAAAGCGTTTTCGCTGGTACGCATAAGAAGCGTTGCGGACTTGTTGCAAATCGTGGCCGATCCACGGCTGGCAGCCGAACCGAAGTTCGTACTCGGGGGAGGCAGCAACATCGTCCTGACCGGCGACGTCAGGCCTTTGGTGCTAAAGGTCGAGGTGATGGGCAAACGATTGGTGCGGGAAACCGCCAAGGGGTTTGTCGTTGAGGCCGGCGCCGGCGAGAACTGGCATGAACTCGTGGCCTGGACGCTGCAACAGGGCTGCCCCGGCCTGGAAAATCTGGCCATGGTTCCCGGCACGGTAGGTGGGTCGCCGGTGCAGAACATCGGTGCTTACGGGATCGAATTGCAGGATCGTTTCGAGTCGCTCGATGCGGTTGATCTGGCTACCGGACATACCTTCACGCTGGATGCCGCGCAGTGCGGGTTTGGATACCGCGATTCGGTCTTTAAACACGCGCCGGCGGCGCCTGGAGGTTTTGGCCTGAAGGACCGGGTCATGATTACCCAGGTGAGATTTTTTCTGCCCAAACCCTGGAAGCCGGTGCTCGGATACGCCGAGCTCGAAAAGAAAATGGTCGAGCACGGTGTACGCAACCCGAGCCCGGAACAAATTTTCGACTGGGTCTGCGCGATTCGCGGGGCCAAGCTGCCGGACCCCGGGTTGCTGGGCAACGCCGGCAGTTTTTTCAAGAACCCGACGGTAACGCCCGAGCAATGCGCCGACATAATCCAGCGCGAGCCAAAAATCGTGCATTACCCGCTCGCCGACGGCGCCGTCAAGCTGGCAGCCGGCTGGCTGATCGATGCCTGCGGATGGAAGGGCAAGGGCGTGGGCAACGCCGGAGTCTACGAGCGCCAGGCGCTGGTATTGATCAATCGGGGTCAGGCCACGGGCGGCGAAGTCATGACGCTGGCCAAGGCGATCCAGACCAGTGTCTACGAGCGTTTCGGCATCATGCTGGAACCGGAGCCGGTCGTGGTTTAGAGGGTGCGAATCTTTCTACTGCGCGGCCCGATCTGGCGCCTGCGGTGCTCACCGTACACTTGTACGGCTCCGCTCCTCGACGCCACCTCGGGCCGCTCGCTACGAAATCTTCGCACCCTCTGGGTCCATCCTTGTTCTATTTTTCGTCGTGTCCCAGGCTCGGAATCGCTGTCCCTGAACCAACCGACAACAAACCGGTCTTGACGTAGATCGACAACTTTTCGCGTGTATCCACAATGTCCAGATTACGCATGGTGAGTTGCCCGATGCGGTCCTGTGGTGAAAAACTCGACTCGCCTTTTTCCATCGTCAACCGTTCGGGTTTGTAAGTCAGGTTGGCCGATTCGGTATTCAGGATCGAATAGTCGTTGCCCCGACGCAACTCCAGCGTCACCTCGCCCGTAACGGCGCGTGCAACCCAGCGTTGCGCGGCCTCGCGCAGCATGATGGCCTGCGGATCGAACCAGCGGCCTTGATAGAGCAGGCGACCGAGCTTCAACCCGTTCATGCGGTACTGCTCGATCGTGTCCTCGTTGTGGATACCCGTTATCAGCCGCTCGTAAGCGATGAATAGCAGTGCCAGTCCCGGCGCTTCATAAATGCCACGGCTCTTGGCCTCTATGATGCGGTTCTCGATCTGGTCGCTCATGCCCAGGCCGTGGCGTCCACCAATCCGGTTGGCCTCCAGCAGCAGTTCCACCAGGTCGCTGAACACGACGCCGTTGAGAGCGACCGGCCGGCCCTCTTCAAACCCTACCGTCACCTGTTCACGCTTGACCTCGACCTCGTCTTTCCAGAACGCCACGCCCATGATGGGCTGCACGATGGTCATGCCGCTGTTCAGATGCTCCAGGTCCTTGGCCTCGTGGGTTGCACCCAGCATGTTGGAGTCGGTGGAATAGGCTTTTTCGGCCGACATCTTGTAGCCAAAACCGGCCTTGGTCATGAAGGCCGACATCTCGGCGCGGCCGCCCAGTTCATCGATGAACAACTGGTCCAGCCAGGGTTTGTATATTTTCAGGCTGGGATTTGTGAGCAGGCCGTAGCGGTAAAAACGCTCGATGTCGTTGCCCTTGAAGGTGCTGCCATCACCCCAGATGTTGACGTCGTCGTCTTTCATCGCGGCCACCAGCATGGTGCCCGTAACGGCACGCCCCAGCGGCGTCGTGTTGAAGTAGGTGATGCCGGCGGTAGAGATGTGGAAGGCTCCGCTTTGCAGCGCCGCGATGCCTTCGGCCGCGAGTTGGCGGCGGCAGTCGATCAATCGCGCGGCCTCGGCCCCGTAAGACATGGCCTTGCGCGGAATGTCGTCGTAGTCGGGCTCGTCGGGCTGGCCCAGGTTGGCCGTGTAGGCATATGGAATCGCGCCCTTGTTGCGCATCCAGTGCAGCGCGGCACTGGTGTCCAGGCCGCCCGAAAAGGCGATACCGACTTTCTGGCCGGCGGGCAGATGTTGAAGAATGGTGGCCATGTGGGGGTGCCTTGCTCAGGCGTTGAGTGGTTCTGATCGACCGGGAATTTTAAGGTACGGTCGGGAGCTGGGCCGTGCCAATCGGTGTAACCTCCGACGACTTGATGAAAACCGTGCGGCCAATTCAGATAAACGATAACAACGGGGCGATCCGCCGTTTCAGTCAGTGCGCGTCATGCTGGCCGACGCCCGCCCATAGTGCCGCCAAAGCCACCGAGGCCGTTCGGTGCCAATCACCTGCTGCCCCCGCATTTGATCCAATTCGCGAAACACTTCGGTTACAAAGTCGATGAACAGCCGCACGCGCGGTATGCGGCGCGCGCTCGCGCGATAGAGCAGGTTCACGGGAGGCGCTTCCGTCGACTCCCAGTCTTCCAGTGCTCTGACCAATGAGCCGCAGGCGAGTTCGGGCAGGTTGGTCCAATCCAGTATCCGGATAACGCCGTGTCCCGCCAGTGCCAGCTCGATTACCAGGTCGCGATGGGCGTTGCTGGTGGTCAACCAGCCGCGCGCCACCACCGACTCCTGCTCCGCACCCCGCGTGAAGGCCCATGCGTCCATCACCGTGCCATCGACAGCACGGATCGGCAGGCACGCGTGCCGCTCCAGATCCTTCGGGCGCCGCGGTATGCCGTGTTCGGCCCAATAGGCCGGGGAGGCGACGACGATAAAGCGGCCCGCGGCAATACGGCGCAGCACCAGGTCTTCCGCCTTCGGCCAGCCGAGGACCAGCATCACATCGACACCGCTGACCTGCTCGTCGGTTACGCGCTGGAAATCTCGGATATCGAACTCGATGTCCGGGTAGCGTGCGTGGAAGCGCGGCAGCGCAGCCGTCAGACATCCGCGTGCGATGACATGCTGGACGCCGACCACCACGGTGCCTTTCGGCTGCAGCGCCGATGCGCGTAGCTGTTCGTCCGCGTCGTCGAGCCGCGCCAGCGCTGGCGCACACGCTTCGAGATACCGCGTCCCTTCCGCGGTCAGTGTCAAGCCCCGTGCCGTGCGGTCGAACAGCTTGGCACCCAGGCCCTTTTCGAGCGCGTTGATCAGCTTGGAGACGGCGGTGACGCTGATACCGAACCCGCGGGCCGCTCCCGACAAACTTTTCTCGGCGGCGGCGGCCGCAAAATATTCCAATGCCCGAAGCTTGTCCATGAAAACCCTCCCATAGAGCTTGAACCAACGGTTGCAGCCGCCTGCGACCCCCTGAGTATTGCACTGCACCAGTCGCGCGCCTAAAGTTGCTGCAGCCCTAACCATCAGGCAGAAAACCCGCATGAACCACACGCCCACCATGAACCGCCTGATGGCTTTGCTTGCATTCAGCCTGGTTGCCACCCTCCATTTATCAGCCGCCGCCCAGGAAGCTCCATGGCCAACCAAACCGGTTCGCATCCTCGTGCCGGGCGGTGCGGGTGGCGTGACTGATATCCGGGCGCGCTGGTTGGCCGAGCGCCTTGCACCGCGCCTCGGCCAGAGCGTCATCGTGGAAAACAAGCCCGGCGCGGGGGGGGCAACCTCGGCATGGAGATGGGCGCCCGCAGTGCCCCGGACGGCTATACCTTGATCATCATTCACCAGGGTGTCATGACGGTCAATCCGCACTTGTATAGCCGTCCCGGCTACGACCCGCTGGCCGACTTCGCGCCGATCACCCAACTCGGGGTTGGGCCTTTGCTGCTGGCGGTGCATCCCGACGTGCGCGCCAACACGGTCGCCGAGTTGGTTCAACTGGCCAAGGCGAAACCGGGCCAGTTGAACTTCGGATCGCCCGGCATCGGAACACCGCCGCACCTGGCCGGCGAGTTGTTCAAGCGGGCGGCGGGGATCGACAGCGTGCATGTGCCTTACAAGGGTGGCGGGCAAGCGGTGTCCGACCTTATCGCGGGCCACATCAGTTACTCGATCGAAGGCTTGACCGTGCAGTTGCCGCAGGTCAAGGCAGGCCGTCTGCGCGCGCTCGCAGTCACCGGTCCGCAAAGAGTCGCATCGCTGCCCGATGTGCCGACGATGGCCGAGGCCGGCCTGGCGGGCGCTGAGTTTCAGGGATGGGTCGGCATTGCCGTGCCAGCGGCCACCCCGAAGACGATCGTGGCTCGGCTCTATCGGGACATCAGCGGCATTCTCGCGACCCCTGAGGCCCGCGCATGGTTTGGCGAGGTCGGCGCCGATGCCCGCACCGATCCGCCCGAAGTATTCGCCGCCGCCATCCGCGCCGAGCACGCCAAATGGGGCAAGGTCATTCGCGAAGCCGGCATCACGCTCGAGTGACGCTGCGCGCCGCAAAGCCAAAGGATTTCTCCATGACACAACCTCAATCTTCGTCTGCCACTGCAGCGCAAAACGTCGACGTGCGGGCGCGGATGC
>JANYBQ010000421.1 GCA_025360705.1 Betaproteobacteria bacterium
TTGCGTAACTACGTGAAAAGGCATTGATCCCATGGCCGAGAAAAAAGGCTCTTCCAGCGAGAAAACACTGTATTGCTCTTTTTGCGGCAAGAGCCAGCACGAAGTCAAGAAGCTCATTGCAGGCCCCTCGGTTTTTGTATGCGACGAATGTATTGAGCTTTGCAACGAGATCATCCGCGACGAATTGCCAACCAGCACAGTGGCCAAGGACGCCAAAGGCGATCTGCCGACCCCGGCTGAAATCAAGTCCAACCTGGATAATTATGTGATTGGGCAGGAGCCCGCGAAACGCACATTGGCGGTAGCGGTCTACAACCACTACAAACGTCTGCGGCATAAGGAGAAAGCCAAGAAGGACGATGTGGAGTTGGCGAAGAGCAACATCCTGCTGATTGGCCCCACTGGATCCGGCAAGACGCTGCTTGCCCAGACGCTTGCGCGCATGCTGGACGTGCCGTTTGTAATGGCCGACGCTACTACTTTGACGGAAGCCGGTTACGTGGGCGAGGACGTGGAGAACATCGTCCTGAAGCTGCTGCAAAGCTGTAACTACGAAGTCGATCGGGCCCAGCGCGGTATTGTGTATATCGACGAAATCGACAAGATTTCGCGCAAATCGGACAACCCGTCGATTACGCGCGATGTGTCGGGCGAAGGCGTGCAACAGGCGCTGCTCAAGTTGATCGAGGGCACGATGGCCAGTGTCCCGCCACAGGGCGGGCGCAAACACCCGAATCAGGATTTTGTTCAGATCGATACCACCAACATCCTGTTTATTTGCGGCGGCGCGTTCTCGGGCCTGGAGAAGGTCATCGACAACCGGACCGAGTCTTCGGGTATCGGTTTCGGCGCGTCCGTGAAGAGCAAGGCGCAACGTAGCCTGACCGAGGTGTTCAAGGATGTCGAGCCCGAGGACCTGATCAAGTTTGGCCTTATTCCCGAATTGGTGGGACGTATGCCGGTGGTGGCCACACTCGCCGAGTTGAGTGAGGACGCGCTGGTACAGATATTGGTGGAGCCCAAGAACGCGCTGGTCAAACAGTACGCAAAACTTTTTGCGATGGAGGGCGTGGATCTTGAGATTCGCCCTTCCGCGCTAAAGGCCATTGCAAAAAAGGCGTTGGCACGCAAAACCGGTGCGCGTGGTTTGCGCTCAATCCTGGAGCAGTCGTTGATCGATACCATGTTCGAGTTGCCGAATTCCACCAACGTCGACAAGGTTGTCGTGGACGAGTCGACGATTGAGGAAAATAAGCGGCCGCTGCTGGTCTATCGGGAACTGGCAAAAAAAGCTTGAATCGCTGACCGTAAGCCGCCGGATGTGGCGGGTTAATGGACCGGTTTCCGCGGCATCGCATTTTGGGATGCGACCGATAATGCAGATGCGGGTTGAAATTCCCGCTATGCCATCCATCTTGGACTGATGAAGAAAACGAAGTTTCAGCGAAGGCTGACTTGTACTCAAGTCAAGTCGTAACTAAAACTAAGTTTCAGAGAAGACTAACTTGTACCCAAGTTATGTCGTAACTAAAAGGTTTGCCATGTCTGGTTCCACGCTTCTCCCTGCCACCCCATTGGATCTGCCGCTGCTGCCGCTGCGCGATGTGGTGGTATTTCCGCATATGGTGATTCCGCTGTTTGTTGGGCGGCCCAAGAGCATCAAGGCTCTGGAAGCCGCAATGGAGTCGGAGCGGCGCATCATGCTGGTGGCCCAAAAGGCGGCGGCCAAGGATGATCCGCTGGTATCCGACATGTTCGATGTGGGATGCGTTTCTACCATTCTGCAGATGTTGAAGCTGCCTGATGGAACTGTGAAGGTGTTGGTTGAAGGCCAGCAACGCGCGTTGGTAAACCGCATCGATGAAGGCGAATCGTATTTTTCCGCCAACGTCACGCCGGTCGAGGCGGTGGTTGAATCCGCTGCGGCGCCGCGCGGCAAGGCGAGTGAGATCGAGGCCCTGCGACGGGCCGTGATGCAGCAGTTCGACCAATACGTCAAACTCAACAAGAAAATTCCGCCCGAGATTCTGACTTCGATCTCCAGCATCGACGACGCTGGCCGGCTTGCGGATACCATCGCTGCGCACCTGCCGCTCAAGCTCGACAACAAGCAGGCCGTACTTAGCCTATCGAGCATCAAGGAACGGCTTGAGAACCTGTTCGAGCAGATTGAGCGCGAGGTCGACATCCTGAATGTAGACAAGAAAATCCGTGGCCGGGTCAAGCGCCAGATGGAAAAAAACCAGCGCGATTTTTACCTTAATGAACAGGTCAAGGCGATCCAGAAGGAACTGGGCGAAGGCGAAGATGGCGCGGACATCGACGAGATCGAGAAAAAGATCAAGGCCGCCAAGATGCCCAAGGAGGCGTTGAAGAAGGCCGAGGCCGAACTCAAAAAACTCAAGCTTATGTCGCCCATGTCCGCCGAAGCGGCGGTGGTGCGCAACTACATCGACGTGCTGGCAGGCCTGCCGTGGAGCGTCAAGACGAAGATAAAACACAACCTGGGCAATGCCGAGACGGTGTTGAATGAAGACCACTTTGGCCTCGACAAGGTCAAGGACCGGATCCTCGAATATCTTGCGGTGCAACAGCGCGTGGACAAGGTGAAAGCGCCGATCCTTTGTCTGGTGGGCCCACCCGGTGTGGGCAAGACGTCATTGGGCCAATCGATCGCCAAAGCGACCGGACGCAAGTATGTTCGCATCGCCTTGGGTGGCATGCGTGACGAAGCCGAGATTCGCGGTCACCGGCGTACCTATATCGGCGCGATGCCCGGCAAGGTGTTGCAGAGCTTGTCGAAGGTTGGAACGCGTAACCCGCTGTTCCTGCTCGACGAGATCGACAAGCTTGGCACCGACTTTCGGGGCGATCCGTCCAGCGCTTTGCTGGAAGTGCTGGACCCGGAACAGAACCACAAGTTCGGCGATC
>JANYBQ010000401.1 GCA_025360705.1 Betaproteobacteria bacterium
CCCCCAGTCGGCGAAACGATCCTTCTGCACTGTTCAATCGCGGCATCGGCAAGCGCTTGCGCCGTTGCAGGCAACGGGTGGCCGACTGTATGCGGCGTGATGCCAAGGCGCTCGAGCATTGCAACGTCCGTCCCGCTCCGCGCCTGCTCCGAAAGCAAGATGACGTGCTTCAAGTCCGGGCATTGACGGGCCACCTCATAACCCAACGCGCCGCCCGCAAGAATGGCAATCTGCATGCCGGCAAGGACTGCAGGTAACGCCGCGTCCGCGTTGGCCGGCACTTCTAACGGCAGGGGCAAGTCATCGGTCAGGCGCCGGCCGGCGAAAGCATGCGCTAGTTCGGGAGATGCGCCAAGGACCACCGCTCGCATACCTGTGAAAGTGTGCTCCGCTAGATCAACCGGGCCGGTTGCAGAATGCAAATTGCTCATTGAGTCCCATCTTAAGATCAACCAGCAAAACCATCTGTGCGCTACGCCACAAAATGACGCCAGTCGTTGTTCCCGACATAAACTTTGCCCATGCGCGATCAATTCCTCCTGGACCCCGACCTCGTCTTTCTGAACCACGGGTCTTTTGGGGCATGCCCACGTGAAGTGCTGGATGCGCAGCGCCGTTGGCAACTGGAGATGGAGCGCAACCCCGTCGAGTTTCTGGGTCGCCGCTCGGCGGAACTTCTGTTCCAGGCCCGCCACGCGCTTGGCCGGGAGCTTGGGGCCCGGGCGGAAGAGCTGGTATTCGTGCCAAACACCACGACCGGTGTCAATGTTGTTGCGCAGTCGTTTCACCTCCAGCCAGGAGACGAGGTGCTGACCACCAGTCTCGAATACGGCGCCTGCGATGCCACTTGGCAACGCATGTGCGCCAAGGCCGGGGCCGCGTATCGGCGTGTAGAGATACCGCTGCCCTTCAACCGGGAGGCCACAGCAGAGCTGTTGATTTCGGCCGTGACATCGAAGACCAGGCTCATCTACTTCAGCCACATCACATCCACCACGGCCCTGATTCTTCCGGCAGCGGAGGTTTGCGCGGCCGCCCGCGCAAAAGGCATCGCAACGTTCATCGATGGTGCCCATGCACCAGGGCAGATTCCCCTGGACTTGGAAGCCATCGGCGCCGACTTCTACGTGGGCAACTGCCACAAGTGGCTCTGCGCTCCCAAGGGCTCCGCGTTCCTGCATGCCCGTACAGAACACCACTCCATGCTGGATGCGACCGTCATCAGCTGGGGATATGCGCAAGGCACCGGCGGGCATTCCGGTTTTGACGCGTATCTGGGTAGATCCTTGTTCGAGCGCAGGATGCAGTGGCAAGGCACGCGCGACATATCGGCGTGGCTTGCGGTGCCCGCGGCACTCGACTTTCAGCACCGACATGACTGGCCGGCGGTGCGTACGCGCTGCCATGCGCTTGCGAAGGAAGCCTTGGAGGTTCTCACGCAACGCTTCGGGGCCGACCCGATAGCGCGCGATGAGGACTGGGCGCAGATGGTTGCCATACCTGTCGCGCGCCAGAACCCGGATGTTTTGCGCAGACGCCTCTACGAAGAAAGCCGGATCGAGGTGCCCATAACGTCGCATGGGGACCAGGTGTTCGTTCGCGTTTCCGTCCAGGGCTACAACACGCGCAAGGACATCGAGCATCTGCTGGCCGCACCGGCGCTCAACTAGTTGGACGCTTTGGCCGACACACGGCGAATTTACGGCTTGTACGGGAACAAGCGCTTCGGCGTTGAGTCCCCTATCGAACAGAGCCGGTGCCGTGAACGGATTCTGGCCAAGCTGCTGTAACGGCTGGACATGCACCACGTGGTGATGCTGCACCCCAAGACCATCATCCAACGCCCGCCCGCCGGCTGCTTCGACACCGGCAACGTCATCAAGGCAGACCAGTTCCCGACCTGGCACGAGAAGTTCATCGACAAGCTGGGCACGGGAGCCGTGTTCAAACGCATGTTCAAACCGGACCACCCAGACGCCATTGAGGACAGCTGAGCATGATCAAGTTCAAACACCGCCACCGCCGCCGCCTTCCCCCTGAACAAAACCGCCCCCAGATCCTCCAGCGGAACAACGCCCTCCTCCAGCGCCCCGCGCGTCTCCCCGTCCATCAATATCCCGCGCCCCGCATCCTTGGTATGCGCCTCCAGCCGCGCGGCCAGGTTGACGGTGTCCCCGATGCAGGTGTAGGTGGCGCGCTGCTGGGTGCCGGTGTAGCCGGCCACCACGTCGCCGGACGCTATGCCTATGCCGATCCGTATCGGTGCCTTCTGCTCCGCCTCGCGCTCGACGTTAAACATCGTGATCATTTCCTGCATGTCCAGCGCGGCGCGCACGGCGGCCGTTGGGGCGTCGTCCAGCGGCTGTGGCGCGCCGAAGATGGCCATCAGGCCGTCGCCGACCATCTGGTTGACCACGCCGCCGTGGCCGCTGATGGCGTCGAACATCAGGGCGTAGTAGGCGTTGAGCAGTTCGATGGTTTCTTCGGGCGACTGGTGTTCCACAAGGGACGTAAAGCCGCGGATGTCGCTGAACATCACGGTGCAGCGCACGCGCCGCCCGCCCAGCGTAAAGCCGGACTCCTGCAGGTCGTCGACCACTTCGCTGGTGGCGAAGCGGCGCACCATTTCCTTTTGCTGGTCGCGCAGGCGTTTCTTCTCCAGGCTGGAGTTGATGCGCGCCTTCAGCAGACCGGGATGCATGGGTTTGTGCAGGTAGTCGTCGGCGCCCAGTTCCAGGCAGCGCACGACGTTGGCCACGCCTTCGAGCGAGCTGGTCACGATGACCGGTATGTCGCGCAGCTTGCTGTCGGCCACCATCTGCTCCAGCACGCAAAAGCCGTCCAGCTCGGGCATCTTCATGTCGAGCAGCATTAGGTCACCAAGCTTCGAGCACATACCAGTGACCGCGTTGCACGAGCGGCATCCCGCCATGCGTCACCGCTGCGCCTGCGCCTTCACCGCGAACACCGGTACCGCACTAGCCTTCCCCTTGAACAACACTGCCCCCATGTCTTCAAGAGGCACCCGGTCTCCCAATGCCGCCCGCGTTTCTCCATCCAGCAAAATCCCCCGCCCCGCCTCCTTGGTATGCGCCTCCAGCCGCGCCGCCAGGTTGACGGTGTCGCCGATACAGGTGTAGGTGGCGCGTTGATGCGTGCCGGTGTATCCCGCCACCACTTCGCCCGATGCAATGCCGATGCCGATGCGGATCGGCTCCTTCTCCAACGCAGTACGTTCCAGGTTGAACAGTTCGATCATCTCCTGCATGTCCAGCGCCGCGCGCACTGCCGACAGCTGCGGCTCGGCCAGTGGCAAAGGCGCACCGAAGATCGCCATCAACCCGTCGCCGATCATCTGGTTGACTACGCCGCCCTGGCCGCTGATGGCGTCGAACATCAGCGTGTAGTAGGTGTTGAGCAGTTCGATGGTTTCCTCCGCTGGCTGCGACTCGCACAAGGCCGTAAAACCGCGGATGTCGGAAAACATCACCGTGCACTTCACGCGGCGGCCACCCAGCGCAAAACCCGACTGCTGCATGTCTTCAGCCACTTCCGATGTGGCAAAACGGCTGATGAGCTCCTTCTGCTGGTCGCGCAGGCGCTTCTTCTCCAGGCTGGAGTTGATGCGCGCCTTTAGCAGACCCGGGTTCATGGGCTTGTGCAGGTAGTCGTCGGCACCCAGTTCGAGGCAGCGCACCACGTGGGCCACGCCTTCGAGCGAACTGGTCACGATGACGGGTATGTCGCGCAGCTTGCTGTCGCCCACCATTTGCTCCAGCACCTGAAAGCCGTCCAGTTCGGGCATCTCCATGTCCAGCAGCATCAGGTCGAACACTTCGGCGCGCAGCATTTGCAGCGCGACGCGACCGTTCTCGGCGCTGGCCACGCGGTGACCCTGCAGCTCCAGGCTGCGCGTGAGCAGCAGGCGGTTGACCTTGTTGTCGTCGGCCACCAGCAGGCGGGCACCGGCGGGCGCTGGGCCGCCCCAGGCCCGCGTAGCGCCCGCTTGGGGGGCCGACCTGGGGGTCGCCTGTTCAGCCATTGGTGAGCTCCGTTAGCGCGGCTGCAACAAGCTGGTATTCGGCTTCGATGGCTTGCAGCGGCGCGCTGTCGCCGATCATGCCGCCCAGCTCCAGGTCGCGCGCCATTTCACCGAGCCGGGTAGCGCCGAAGGTGTTGCTGTTGGACTTGAGCGAATGCGCCGCCCGGCGGAACACATCGGCCAGGCCCACGGCCTGCGCATCGCGCAGCTCCTTCAACATCAGCGGCGCCTCCTCCAGGAAGGTGCCTACCAGTTCGGTGACGAACTCGGCACCGGCCGCTTCTTGCAATTCCTTGAACACGGCGATGTCAATTGGGGTGCTCATCTCAGTCCTCTCGCTTAGCGGCATTGTTCAGCGCCTCGACCAGCTGGTCAACGCGGATTGGCTTGGTGATGTAGTCGTCCATGCC
>JANYBQ010000408.1 GCA_025360705.1 Betaproteobacteria bacterium
GTCGCGGTAGCTGACCAGCAGCAGTGTGCGCGTGCGCTCGATGCGGCGGCCGAGGTAGGCGAGCAGGTCGAGCGTGGCCTCGTCGGCCCAGTGCAGGTCCTCGAACACGACGCAGCGCGCGTCGCGCGAGAGCGCGTCGAGAACGGCAGCGAAGATCTCGATGCGGCCGGCGTCGCGCGCCAGCGCGGCGCGCACGCCGGCGCCGATGTCGGCCGCCATGTCGTGCAGGGGGCCTAGCGGACGCGGCGTGTGCAGCGGATCGCAGGCCCCCCACAGCGGACGGGCTGCAGCGCAGGCGGATGATTGCGTGAACGCGCGCAGCACCGAGGTCTTGCCGATGCCGGCCTCGCCGCCGACAAACGCCACCCGGCCCGGACCGGCAAGCGCTTGCGCGAGCAACTGTGACAGCTGTTCCAGCGTGTCGTGACGTTCGAGGAGCATGACGGAAAAAAATTCAACCGCGTCCGTTGAAGTATCGCACCCTGAACCAGCATGAAAACCCGCGCAACCCGCGCTTTTAGCTGGGACATCAGGCTTGCGCAGTGCACCACCAGGAAACGCGGTCCGATCCAGCCTTTGGGTTTGCTTGTGCGACCGCCAGACGCAGGCCCACCTCAGGGCGAGGCCGTAGCGCCGGTGCCGCATTGGCGCAAACGCTCCATTGAGAACGGTGGGCGCGCGCAGTAGCGTAGGAGCCGCTCCAACCCTGCGCGGGTTTGTGCCTCTCTGTGAAGCGTCACAAGGGCGAGAGGCGCGCCTGCGCTGCCGCCGGCCCTTTGACCAGCGCCCCGGGCCGGCGAATCAGCATCACCATTCCTGCGGCCAGCAGGCAGGCGGCGCCCGCGGTGTACAGAGCGGGGCTGTAGGTCAGTAGCAGCGTGCGGGCAAAGCCGGCGCCATAGGCAGCAGTGGCGGCGCCGAGCTGATGCGCTGCAAAAACCCAGCCGAATATCAGCCCGGCCTTCTGCGGCCCGAACGCGGCACTGGCCAGCTTGACGGTCGGTGGCACGGTCGCTACCCAGTCCAGGCCATAGAACATCGCGAACAGGCCCAGGCCGTAAAACGTGAAATCGGAATGCGGCAACCAGAACAGCGACAACCCGCGCAGGCCGTAGTACCAGAACAGCAGCTTGCGGTTGTCATAACGGTCGGACAACCAGCCCGACAGGATGGTGCCGACAAAGTCGAAGGCGCCCATCATCCCTAGTACCGATGCGGCCGGCACGGCTCCCATGCCGTTGTCGCCGCACAGCGAGATGAAATGCGTCTGCACCAAGCCGTTGGTACTCAGGCCGCAGATAAAAAATGTGCCGGCGAGGATCCAGAAGGTGCGGTTGGAAGAGGCCTCGCGCAGGATCGCGAAAGGTGTGCGCCAGTTCATCGCCACAAGCGCCGCCACCGGCGCGGCGGCGGCATCGCTCGCGGTCTGGCCGTAGGGCAGCAGCCCTACATCGGACGGCCGGTTGCGCACCAACAGCAGGCACAACAACGCAATCAGAATCGCGCCCAAGAACACCGGCACCACCGCGGAGCGCCAGCCCCAGTGTTGGATCATCCAGGCCGCCAGCGGCAGGAAGGCCAGTTGTCCGGTGGCCGAACTGGCCGTCAGCATGCCGATGACCAGGCCCCTGCGGCCCACGAACCAGCGGCTTGCCACCACCGCGCCCAGCACCATGGCCGTCATGCCGGTCCCAATGCCGAGCATCAGGCTCCACACGATGAACAGCTGCCACAGCTGCGATGCAAATGTGACCAGTGCCATACCCGAACCGACCAGCGCCAGGCCGATACACATCACCGCACGCAGGCCGTAACGCTCCATCAGCACCGCCGCGAAAGGGCCCATCAACCCGAACAATGCAAAACGCAGCGCCATGGCCGAAGAAATCTGCCCGGTGCTCCAGCCGAACTCCTTGCTGAGCGGCTGCATCATCGCGCCCGGCAGCCCCAGCGCGGCCGACATCGTCAGCATGGTCAGGAAGGTGACGGCGGCGACGATCCAGCCGTAGTGGATGCCGCGGCGCGCGAGCCAGGCGGAAAACGAAGTGGCGAACATGGTGTCAATGGCCCTCGTGTTCAGCCGGCGCGTCGGGGCCCAACAGCGCGAGCGACTCGTCGATCAGCGCATGCAATGCAATAACGCGTTTGGGGCCGAGCAGGGACTCCAGTTTTTGCTGCGCCTGACTCCAGTGGCGCTTCGCCTCCAGACGTTTCGCGCTGCCGGCATCGGTGATTTGCACCAGCCGGCTACGCGCATCGGTGCCGGCGCCGACCGATAGCCAACCAGCCGCGACCAGAGGCAGCAAGTTGCGACTCAGGGTCGAAGCGGTCATGCGCATGGCGGCCGCCAGGTCCACCGGGCGTACCGGACCGAGCCGCGACACATGGGCCAGGAGTGAATACTGGGTGGTTCGAATGCCACTCTGCGCGACCTGTGCGTCGTAGTGCTGATTGACGCGCCGCATAAGCTGGCGCACCTTGGAGTTGGTGCAGGTTTTGGACAAGCCGCTGTCATTCATTCATCGATTGTATATGCAATCGATGCATATGCAACTAAAACAATGAAATTCGGCACTGGCGCCAGTACAGCGACACGGTGCCGCTCCTTCAAAGGATAGTTTTGCCGATTGAGGTCAAGCCAGGACGCGCAGTGCCTGAGCGTGCATTGGTTTGGGATGCGTCATGGCGGCGATCGTGTGCGCCCTAGAATCAGTAACAAGAAAGAACGGCCACAGGTCGTGCGGGACCATGACCCTTCAGTTTTTTGAAAAGCCGATCCTGAACACGCCCTACGGGTACCCGGGCCGTTATTGGGAACTCGACACGACGGGCCAGCCGACGCAGCAAATCATCGAGGCGCGCAGGCCAGCCGTGTGGAACTGCCTGAAGAACGGATCACGGCGGAGTTCAACGACGACTCCATTCTTGAACTGACGCCCGACCTGGTAGGTGCCACCGAAACGCGCCAGTCCGGCATCATCGGCGCTACGGTGGACTTGAACCTGGTCCACACCGGCGACGTGCGGCCCTCGCAAGTGGTGTACGAACTGTCATCGCACCTGCTCATGACGCGTTTTCGGGATGCCAATGGCGAACCGCAGCTGCACCTGTTCGGTCAGCTAAAACGTATCGCCCGCCAATGGCTGGATGGTTACCTGGTTTGTAAGGGCGGCACCTATCCGGCGCAGCTCAAATACAAGACGCTCGCGGACACCGCGTGTGAACGCATCATGGCCGGCATCACCCGTGCATTGATCGGCAGCCGCCCCATCAATGCGGTGCTGGACCCCTACAACCCCACCGGCAGTACCGCGCACGTCAACTTCAACACCTCCAAGACCGAGCGCTGGCAAACCAGCGCCCAGCATTGCCAACTCAACTGGGTAATCCTGGACAGCGACTGGGAGGCCGAGTTCTGCCGCGTGGCCGAGGCACACCCGCGCGTTCGGACCTACGTCAAGAACCACAACCTGGGGCTTGAAGTGCCGTATCGCTTTGGCTCTGAAATGCGCCAGTACCGGCCCGACTTCATCGTGCGCGTGGACGACGGGCATGGCGACGCAGACCTGTTGAACCTGGTGGTCGAGGTCAAGGGTTTTCGTGGCGAGGATGCCAAGGTCAAGAAGGAGACCATGGACACCTACTGGGTACCGGGTGTCAACCACCTTGGTACCCACGGCCGATGGGCGTTTGCCGAGTTCACCGAGGTCTACCGGATGCAGGCCGACTTTGCTCAGAGGGTGAAGGCCACGTTCAACCAGATGCTGGAAAAGGTACTGCACACGAGTCCACACATGAATCCGCACACGAGGAAAGAGCCCGTGTAAAATTTGCCGTGTGATCTTGACACAGGAGCCAATCATGACCAAGAACATCACTTTCGCTGCCGATGAAGCCTTGATTGAAGAAGCCCGTGCCGCCGCGCGCGCGGAAAACACTACCCTCAACGCGCAGTTCCGGCTGTGGCTGGAGCAATACGCGCGTAAGCGACGAGCGGCGAAGGCCATGCAGACCATCGCCGAGCTGCAAAAAAAATACAGCACGGGCGGACGCAAGTTCACACGCGAGGAAATGAATGAGCGGCGCTGATTTTCTCGACAGCAACATCCTTGTCTATCTGTTCGATCCTGCTGATGCCCGCCGCAAAGGCATTGCCGAGCACCTGGTGTCCCGTGCGCACCACGGGGGAACTGCCATCGTCAGTTTCCAGGTGGTGCAGGAAACCCTCAATGTACTCACCCGCAAACTCAAGCCAGCCATGAGCCGGGAAGATGCGCGGCGGGCGCTGCAAAATGTTCTGGCCCCGCTCTGGCGTGTGCAACCCAGCCCTGCGCTGTATGCCCGCGCGCTGGACCTGCAGGAGCGCTACAAGTTCACCTTCTACGACAGCCTGATCGTTGCCGCCGCGCTGGAAGCCGGCTGCCCGCGCCTGCTCAGCGAAGACCTGCAACATGGTCAGCGGATCGAAGGGCTTACGATCAAAAACCCGTTTCTGCCGTAGCCCGACGCCCGCCTGCGCCGCAGCCACCATGGCCACCAAGCAACCCACACCACCGCTCGCCGTCGAAACGCTGAAGCGCCAGGACGACAAACGCAAGAACGTCCCCACGGCGGAATACCAGTCGGTGATGGCCAAGGACGAGCGGAAAGCCGGGTTCAACAAAACGATCGAGCGGGTGGCCAATGAAAACTGAACTGGTTCAAACGCTGACTACGAATTTTGAAGCGCACGCGCAGCAGACCGAAAGTGGCATCGAATTCTGGCTTGCCCGAGACATTCAATACTTGCTTGGCTACACGAAGTGGGACAACTTTCTGAACGTCGTCTCCAAGGCAAAAACCGCATGTGAAGTTTCCGGGCATGGCGTTCTCGATCATTTCGCCGACGTCGGCAAAACGATCGCCATGCCGAAAGGGGCTGAGAAGGAAGTCCCCGACCTCATGCTGACCCGGTACGCCTGCTATCTCATTGCCGAAGACAAGGAAGCTCTCAAACGGCCCGACGCTCTAGACACCTGAGCCGGATCGACAGCACCCCCATGGCAACCAAGAAGAACACTTCGCTCAAGCCGCCAATCAGCGTCGAGACGCTGCAGCACCAGGACGACAAGCGCAAGAACATCCCCACGGCCGAATACCAGTCGGTGATGGCCAAGGACGAGCAGAAGCCCGTGCGTGTGGAATACGCGCGCCGTAACAAAGACCTGGACCCGCAACTGGTGTGGCGCGGCAAGGACGAACAGGACTGGTCCAACCTGATCGTGCTGGCGCCGCCGCTCTATATCCAGGAGAAGGTGCACCCCAAGGTGCTGATCGACGACCTGAAGCGCGAATCCGAACGGCGCCGCGAGGCCACCGCGCCGCGCGCCGAACAGGTTGACTTGTTTGCCGACTTCAACGGCCTGCCCAATACCGACGCCAGGACCGAGTTCTACCAGCACGACGCGCATTGGGCCAACCGCATGATCCTGGGCGACAGCCTGCAGGTGATGGCATCACTGGCCGAACGCGAAGGCCTGCGCGGCAAGGTGCAGTGCATCTACTTCGACCCGCCGTACGGCATCAAATTCAACAGCAACTTTCAGTCGAGCACCACCAGCCGGGATGTAAAGGACGGCAATGCCGACCACATCACGCGCGAGCCGGAGCAGGTGAAGGCGTTTCGGGATACATGGCGGGATGGCAT
>JANYBQ010000464.1 GCA_025360705.1 Betaproteobacteria bacterium
TCATCATCCCGACCACGGTTGTCAGCCATTGGGGATTTTCCAGCGTGGGTGGCCAGTTGGGAGGGTGGAAGCGATCCAGCCTGGTTTCGCTGGGAGGCACCAATTACCAGGCGGCCGGCCCGGACCGCAAACCGCCGTCGGTGCCTTCTTCTGGTTTTGGAAGTTTCGCGAATGGTGGCAACAGCGTGCCCTACGCGAATCTTGAGTTATGGACCATGGGACTCTTGACGGATGCAGAACTGGACTCCGTGGACGTTGCAGAAACACCAGTGGCCACCAATTCAGCGCACTTCACCGCCACGGCGATAAGGACCTACTCGCCGGCAGAAATTATTGCGCGCGTATTGCCCACGGGTCGCCCGTCGAGTGCCACCCCGCGGGCGTTCCGGGGTTTGGTCGTGCTGGCATCCACGCAACCGACAATTTCCACCGACAAGGTGGCTCAACTCAACACCGACATTGCCCAATTCACGCTTCATTCGGAGCCCACGACGTGGCTGGGGGTCTACAACTTCTGGAGCGCTACCGGCGGGCGCGCGACCATGCAATTGGCTGCCATATCTGGTTTGATCCGATAAGCAGAGCCTGCTTGCCCGTCGCAAACTTCAGCCAGCGCATCTCCTCTCTCAGTGCATATGGGCGGCACTGCAGCTGGGAGGCACCACGAATTTGGCGGCGAGTGCCACATGAGGTTGCCAAACAACCAGACCACCTTCGAGCAAGTGTCCGTGCCGATGTTGTCGAATTCCTTGTCCGTCAGTCAATCGGTGGCTGCAGCGGATCTCGACGGGGCTTCACGAACTAAGGCGAAATGGCCGAAGCGTCGGCGCTTCGACATATTTCATAGGGTCATGCAAACGGATGATGACGCACAAGGGATTTGACCCTAGTCTCGGACATACCAACCATCTTCGCCACCCAAGGCACCATCGGAAAGAAGGGTCAAATTTATGAAAACCGTTAGCACGAATGTCCGAACGCTCATTGCCGCTTTTGCGGTTTCTCTGCTGACGGTATCTGCCTTCGCGCAGGACACCGGATTTGCCGACGAACTCAAGGATTACGGTGTCGCGGCCACCAAATATCCACGGTCGCGAAGCTCTAACTATGGCTCCGCAACGCCCACGGAGATACCGGGTGCCAAGGTGATAACGACAAAGGACCTGATGGCGATGCTGACCAGCGACAACAAGCCCGTCCTGGTCGCGGCCTATGGGTCGCAAACCTTTATTCCCGGCAGCATCACCATGGATGGCGCGGGTGAAGACAGGTTGCTTGGGCTCGACAGAGACAAATTTCCCAAAGCATTGTCAAAACTGACTTCGGACGACAAATCGAAGGCCATCGTTTTCTACTGCCACGGGTCGAAATGCTGGCTCTCTTACAACGCCACATTGCACGCGATGGAGCTGGGCTACACGAATGTGATGTGGTATCGGGGCGGACAGGATGCGTGGAAAGCAGCCAGTCAAAAGTTCAGCCCGCCGGCAGGAAGCTGGTGATGACCAGTGAACCGTTCCGCTGTCATCGCATAACACCCAACACAGGAGGTAATGATGATCAAGAA
The DNA here is from genome assembly GCA_025360705.1 of Betaproteobacteria bacterium. GTDB lineage: Bacteria > Pseudomonadota > Gammaproteobacteria > Burkholderiales > Burkholderiaceae_C > CAISIP01. The sequence goes on from JANYBQ010000464.1 coordinate 1,568, forward strand.
AGGGCGTTATCTGGAAGTTGCCACAAGCATTGCAATGCTTCTCGCTGGTGCTACTTCATCCAACGCTGCGACGCTACTGCACCAGTATGACTTCACGTCGGGAGTGACTGATTTGGTCGGCAGCTAAAACGGGACTCTTTTAGGTGACGCAAACGTGTCAGCTGGCAGATTGAACTTGGACGGCAGTGGAGATTATGTGCAGTTCGCCACGTCCATCATCCCTACCAACGGCAGCTATTCCGTCACGCTGTTTGGCCAGCGCAATGCCAACCAGGCCACTTTTACAGAAATGATTTCTCAAGGACAGAGTGGGGGGGGCCGGCTTTTACGTCGGGACAAACCCTGCAGGCAATGTTCGAGTTGGAGACTTGTGGGCTGCAACCGGTGTTCCATTCGGAGCCGTGGGCAGTTCGACCAGCTATGCCCTTGTTGTGGACACAGTCGCCGCAACCTCGAAGTTGTACGTCAATGGCGCCATCGCCGGGTCTTTGTCCACTGCGATTACCATCGGAGCGTCTGGCACGGCAACGCGGCTGGGGCGCCAGTTCACCACTATCGACGAATATTTCAACGGTTCCCTCGATGATCTGCGCATTTACAGCGGGGCACTCACGTCACAGGAAGTGAGCTTAATCGCAACCGCGGTGCCGGAGCCGGAAACATACGCGTTATTAGTTTCAGGCCAGGTGATTCTCGTTGTGGCCGTGCGCCGCCGAAAACGTTGATGCAGGGTTCATCCAGCCATTTGATAGTCCAACTTTCCTAATATGGGGATATTCTTGAAAACCGACTTTGCTCTTCGTTTCTTCAGTGCGTTAGGACTGGTATGTGGTGCTTCACACATGGTGATGTTCCATGCCGCGCTCGCGGAGGAGGTCGGACTCGACCTCGGTCAGATTCCCTACTATGACCGGACCAATGACCGCAGCAAGGCGGACCTCAAGGGTTATTTCCAGGCGAAGGGTCCTAAGGCGCTTGCCATGAACGCCAACGGTCAGAGTTATTGGTGGGGACCGATTGATTCCCAATCCGAGGCGGCGCGGCGCGCGCTGGAAAATTGCGAGTTTTCCAACAAGTCACCCTGTGTGTTAGCGGCGGTTGACGATGCCATTCAGAAGCCGGACGCTGCCGCAAAACCGGTGTCGGCCTTCGCCACGCTTGGCAACGAACTGGACCCAGGCAAGGTGCCGTTCCTGAGCGGCGCGGCTCGCAAGCGTTTGGCAGGCTCTCTTGTACAGGCCAGAAAAAACTCGCTTCAGCACATGGCATTGGCGCTGCATCCCCGCAACGGATGGTTTCTGAAGGTCGATCCCGCCTACACCTCTCAGGCGGATGCCGATACCGCCGCCCTGGCGGCTTGTGTGAACTTCTCGCCTCCCAACAAGTTCTGGAATCGTGGCTCATGTTTTCTGTTCGCCGAAGGCATGCAAATCGTTGGCAACCTTCCCTCAAACGTGACGTACGCGAGCGCGGCACTGGTTCAGGCGGCAGGCGATAACGCGGCAGTCGTCCAAAAAACAAGTGGGTCGGATATGGCTGCAAAGAAGTCGTTAGTGGCAGATGCGGAAACCAGAGCAGCAGTGCAGGTCGTCAGTGCGGACCGCATTCGGTTCGTGCATATGGGCGGCGACGATTGCCCGCCCTGCATAGTGTGGCGGACGATGGAATACCCAAAGCTGCAAAAGTCCGCCAGCTTTCAAGCGGTCAAGTATTCCTATGTGATAAAGACTATTCGGTCCCCGGTGCCTTCGGAGTTTTTCCTGCCCCCGGAACTCAAGCCCTTGAAAGCAAAATTGGATACGGCGGGCGGCGGCAATGGCGGGTCGCCGCAGGAAATGTTGCTCGTGGACGATGTCGTCTACGAC
>JANYBQ010000499.1 GCA_025360705.1 Betaproteobacteria bacterium
GGAACTATTCGTGAGTGAATTTCAACGCAGCGGCGCACGTGCCGCCGATCAATTGCGGCCGGTGCGCCTTACACGCGCCTATACGGTACATGCCGAAGGCTCGGTGCTGGTGGAGTTCGGTGCCACACGGGTGCTGTGCACGGCATCGGTGGAAGAAAAGGTTCCGCCCCACAAACGCGGCAGTGGCGAAGGCTGGGTTACGGCCGAATACGGCATGTTGCCGCGTGCCACGCACACCCGCAGCGACCGCGAGGCGGCGCGAGGAAAACAAAGCGGGCGCACGCAGGAAATCCAGCGCCTGATCGGCCGTTCGCTGCGCGCGGTGTTCGACCTTAAAAAACTCGGTGAACGCACCATCCAACTGGACTGCGACGTATTGCAGGCCGACGGCGGAACGCGTACCGCGAGCATCACGGGCGCCTATGTAGCAGTGTACGACGCGGTCAGCAAACTGATGGCGGCTGGCAAACTGAGCCAGTCCCCCATCCTTGGACCCGTGGCGGCAATCTCCGTCGGCATCCTCGAAAGCACCCCGTTGCTCGATCTGGAATACACCGAAGACGCTGCCTGCGATACCGACATGAATGTGGTGATGACCGGTGCCGGCCATTTTGTCGAGGTACAGGGCACGGCTGAAGGCGCGGCATTTACCCGCCGCGAGATGGATGCCCTGCTGACACTGGCGGAAAAAGGCGTTGGCGAGTTGATGGCGCTGCAACGCCAATGCCTGGGCTTGGCGGCATAAGACGGCATATTTCATGCAGAGTCCGCGGTGAAACCCAAAATCGTATTGGCGTCGAACAACCGTGGCAAGCTGGACGAGCTAAAGGCCATGCTGGCGCCGCTGGGTTTCGAGCTTGTCTGCCAGGCCGATCTCGGCATCCCGGAATCACCCGAGCCCTTTCGTACTTTTGTCGAGAACGCACTGGCCAAAGCACGGCATGCATCCCAGCACAGTGGCCTGCCGGCGCTGGCCGACGACGCAGGGTTGTGCGTGGATGCTTTCGGCGGCTTGCCGGGCGTGGACACCGCGTTCTACGCCACGCGTTTCGGTTACGCCAGGAGTGATGACAACAACGTGCGCGCGTTGCTGCAGCAGATGCAGGACATTGAGAATCGCCGTGCGGCATTGGTATCTACGCTAGTTGCGCTGCGTAGCGCAGACGACCCCGAGCCGCTGATCGCGGTTGGCCGGGCCAGCGGTGAAATTGCGCGCGTGCCGGTGGGCGAAAACGGTTTTGGGTTCGACCCGGTGATGTGGATCCCCGAGTTCGGGCAGACCTTTGCCCAGCTCCCGGTGGCAGTCAAGAATGCCAACAGCCATCGCGGCCGGGCCGCGCGCCTGATGGTGGAAATGATCCGCGAACGCTGGAGCTGATCAATGGCCGTACCCGACCTGGCCCATTACCTGCGCCCAGGCGGTTTGCAGCTCAGTGCGTTGCCGCCTCTGTCCCTGTATGTGCACCTCCCCTGGTGCCTTAAAAAATGTCCGTATTGCGATTTCAACTCGCACGAGTTGAATACACCGGAGCTGCCCGAGCAACGATATCTCGATGCCTTGGTGGCCGACCTGGAGGCTGCCCTTGCATTGGTGTGGGGACGTACCGTACACAGCATATTTATTGGCGGTGGCACACCCAGTCTGTTTTCACCTCAGGCGATAGACCGCCTGCTGGCCGACATCCGTGCGCGCGTGCGTTTGGCGCCGGACTGCGAGGTCACGCTGGAAGCCAACCCCGGCACATTCGAGCGCGACCGCTTCAAGGCTTTTCGCAGTGCCGGCGTGACGCGTCTCTCGGTCGGTGTGCAGAGCTTTAATGACAACCACTTGAAGGCGCTCGGAAGGGTGCACGACAGTGCGCAGGCGCTTGCCGCTGTAGAGGAAGCCGCGCAGGCTTTCGACACCTTCAATCTCGACATCATGTATGCGTTGCCGGGCCAGACTCTGGCCGGCCTGCGCAAGGACATGGCCACGGCATTGTCCTTGCAAAGTCCTCACATCTCGATCTACCATCTGACGATCGAGCCGAATACCTATTTCGCGAAGTTCCCACCCAAGGTACCGGACCAGGACACGGCCTACGAGATGCTGGACGTCATCACTGAAATGACATTGGCCGCAGGTCTGGACCGGTATGAGGTGTCGGCTTATGCACGGCCTGGGCACCGCTGCTGGCACAACCTCAACTACTGGCAGTTTGGCGACTATCTGGGTATTGGCGCAGGCGCCCATAGCAAGCTCAGTTTTGCGCACCGCATCGTGCGCCAGGTTCGGCATCGCGAACCCCGGCTGTATATGGACAAGGCATTGGCCGGAGATTGCGTGGTAAGCAATACCGAAGTAAGCAGGGTTGATTTGCCGTTCGAGTTCATGCTGAATGCGCTTCGCCTGCGCGATGGGTTCAGCCTTGTGCAGTATTCGGAGCGTACCGGACTGTCGATGACGGCGATTGAAAAGGGTCTGGAGGAGGCCGAGCGTAAAGGCTTGATCGAACGCGACCTGTCGCGCGTGAAACCCACCACGCGGGGATTCGATTTCCTGAACGATTTGCAGGCACTTTTTCTGGCCGATACGGTCTGACTCCCTTTCTAGCGCAAATGCCTATGGACTATCCCACCCCACCGGTTGAAAACGCGGAAGCAACGCCTTCCGGACTGCATCTGTTGTTCGGACCGACGCAAGGTTGGTCGCTTGAGCCGATCGGAGTATGGTTGTTGTCTGAAGGCCGAAAAATCCGGGACCCGTCGGTGTTGCTGACGCAGCTTGTGGCAAAGCTGGATGACGCCGGCGCCCATATCGACCGCATCCGTATTTCAAGCCGCACCTTACATCCCCAATTGGTGGCTTTGGGTGTGATATGGAACCGAGCCAACGGCGTGGAGATCTGGAATGGACCTCATGGCGTACAGCAGTCGGATGCCTATCTGGGCAGCCCTTTGCAGTTCGTGACCCAGCAGGTGCAGGTTTTTCGCAGGCGGCTCGACGGGGACGCCAGCCAGGACGATCACGCCGTGCTGAATGACATGCGCGCCGAGGGCATGACGGACTACATGGCCGTGCCCATGATTTTCAGCTCCGGCACCTCGAACGCGATGACGATTGCCACTACAGCGTCGGGGGGCTTCAGCGAACCGGAGCAGCTGCGTTATGTGGCGTTGGCCAACCTGTTGGCGCCGCTGTTCGAGATCATCAATTTGCGGCGCACGACGCTGGGCCTGTTGAGTACATTTGTGGGCCACCGTATCAGCGAGCGCATTTTGCAGGGCCAGGTCAAACGCGGAGACGGGGAACGGATCGAAGCCGCGTTCTGGTATTCGGATCTGCGCGGGTTTACGTCGCTGAGTGAAACCCTTCCCACTGACGAGCTGCTGCGACTGCTAAACGAATACTTCGAATACTGCGCGGCTGCGGCGGGGGCGCGCGGCGGCGAAATTCTACAGTTCATCGGCGACGCTATCCTGATTGTCTTCGAGATCGCCAGTCCAGCGGACGAAGCACATGTCTGCGCGTCGGCGCTAGACGCGGCCGTAGATGCATTCGCGTCGATCGCGGTGGTCAACCACCGTCGCCGGCGCTCGGGCCAGTCGCTGATCGAGTTCGGTCTGGGCCTGCATCTGGGTACCGTGACCCATGCCAACGTCGGTTCACCCGACCGCTTGTCGTTCAATGTAGTCGGGCCAGCAGTCAACTTGACTGCGCGTATTCAGGACCTGACCAAGGAAACCGGTGTACCGCTATTGATGTCAGCCGATTTCGCGCGTCAATTGCATCGTCCACTCAGAAGCGTTGGGCGTTATGACTTGCGCGGTATCGGCAAGTCGCAGGAAGTGTTTACGCTGCCGGATGAATAGGGAGCCATCTGATGCATATATTTTTCCCGGTGATACGCTGTGCCGAAGCGGCGACGGATGCCAGCGAGCCGGATGTATCCACGGACGCTGGACAAATTTATATCGTGCGCGACCCCGAGGACGAATCTGAATGGCAGTACCTGGGCAACCCGGAGATCGCAGCCCGTACCTCGCTAAAAGACGTGGTCGCAAGGTTTATCCACGACTGCAGCGGTGCCGACGGGGTGATTGACCTGGCGCATCTGTCGGTCGCCGCAAAGGTACGGGATGCGTTGCTGCTGGCCGCGCAACAGATTGACGAAGCGCTGTCGCCGGCTGGCAATTAGGACTCCGCGATTGAGCCTTTTTCAGTAGCGTTTAGCACGCGGACTTTTCGGCGATAACCGGCGTGAAAATGACAGCGCGCTGACGGCCTCAGCTTACCGGCAGCGTACCTGTGCATCAGGCCTTCGAAAGTTGTCCCAAAAATTGGACTGCTGCGAATCCGTTACCTGGATGAATTTTCCGGTCGCCGCGCACGACTCGCCCACTTCAATCAGACGCCGTGAGTTCAAATCGGAAGCACAGGCACAAAGCGCGAGTGACATAAACGCGGCAATTGAAATTTTCATTGGCTTTGACGTTTGAATGGATGCAAAAAGGACAATATTGAATTGTCATTGTCACATTTCGCTTGCGAACCTTAAGCCGGGAGCGTCCAGATGCTGGAGTTTGTCAGCGCCGCACCGCTCCCAAGACCTGTGCGGCAGTGCTCAGTGAATGCGCGCTGACATCGTAGAAATCGCCACGTATGGTTTTCAATGCGGTTCGCTCTTCGTTGATCTCTTCCACGGTGCGTACTCCCAATTGCCGCAGCAACGGCAGCGGCGGACACCAGCCTTGCAGGGCGTGCTGCAACAGGAAAGCCGCGACTCCAAACGGAAGCAGAAACCACATGCGGCTTTTAGTCAACCCAAGAACCGATCCTGTAAGAACCAGCGAAGCCGCGCCTGTTTCCAGGTAACGCTCGATGTCCCACTCCCGATCGAGCGCCTGCAAGCGTTCCCGAATCGCCATGGTCCCCTTGGCAGCGAGGTCTTCCACGCGCGCCTCGGTTTCTTTGTAGATACGGCGATTGATGTCAGCCGCTGTATTGCTGGTAACACGCGAGACCGTTGAAGGAAGCAGGTACATGGCAAGTCCTTTTTAGATGCTGCGTTCGCGATTAGCGTTGGGCCAGATAGCGGCGCACGGAATCCGCCGACGGTCCAACGGCGTTCACGGCTTCCTTCAACGCTGCAAGCGAACAGCCGAATGTTCGCGCCCAATTGCGGGCGGAGTAGCTCTCATGAATGTTCACCAAATTTCGCTCTTCACCAAGCTGTGTTTTATCGTCACTCATTGCATCTTCCTGATTTTGATGTTTGAGCTTCCCATGCGTTAGAACGAGTGGGAGTAGGACAGATGGCAGTTGCGTTGTCGGGCATCCGGGGTATTAGCGATGAGCGCAAAGCCTGCCTGTCGGCATTGTTCAATGCCACCCAACAGCAACAAAGGCTCCCGCATGCGCTTGTGGTGTCGTCGTTGTGGTGCGGGAGGCCGGAGGTCAAAAGAGCGGCAGGTCCTCCAGCATCGCGCCAGGTTTCACGGCAACAGGTTCAACGCTTAAAGCACCGGCGCCATCTTTAACAATGCGCAATTCCTGGCCAGGCACGTTGTGTCCATCCTTTTGAGACATCGTAAAAGCTCTTTTGCCACCTTGCAACTCGGCAATAAGCTTTTCAACTGGTAGTGCTACAGGTTCGGTGATCCACACGTGCGTCGCCATGTGATACCGGCCTGCTTTTAAGGTCACGGGCTTGCCAGCGATAAGCAGCGCTCTTGTAAAAACTAGAAATTCTATTGCCTAAATGTTAGGCCAATTCGCAAAAATTGCTGTAGGACGGCGACTGCTAAATTTGTATTCGCGGACCGATAACGGCGTGCCCTACTTAAGCGCTATTGGGAGGGAAAGACAGGGTTTTCCGGGCTGCTATTGCAGATGGCGGTGGGCGCAGTCTGGTGCGAACCCGTCTCTGCTTGATTTTCCCTGTAATAGGGAAAAATACAGGGAAAAAATCAAATTTGAATCGGCTCATTTTGTCCGCATCGCCCGCCAAGCCATGCTGGCTGCAGCTTTCAGACGTTTTGCATAAATTTGAGCGAAAAATTAACAGGGAAAATCGGAAGGCCTATCAGGGAAAGAACTTCTGTGATCAGCGAAATAATTGCGACATTTGGGAATCGAAAAGGTAACACGATGGATCGGACCGTTGAAGACCGATTGAAGAGGCTTGAAGATGAGCGTGACATTCTCAAGAAGCTCTATACCTATGGTCATGCGCTTGACTACGGCTTCGAGGCCGAGTTCCTGGATTGCTGGACAGAGGACGCGATCCTTTATTGGGCGACACCGCAGCCAATCCGGGGGTGTGCCGCGATTGCCGAAGCCGTTCGTAGCCATACGCACGCGCCGGCCGCGTACCACAAGCACCTTCTGATCGAGCATCTTATCCGGGTCCAGGGCAACACAGCGCGGTGGTTGAAAGCATGTTCGCGAGGTTGGATCACCATGAGGAAGGACCGAAGATCCGCAGCTTTGGTCGATACCGCGACATCATGGAACGCGGACTTGACAATCGATGGCGGTTCAAGAAACGCCGGGCAGAGCGAGAGTCGCGAATCCCGGATCAGCCTGAAAGCTGGTCGCGATAAGGGGCCCGTTATGGCGCAACTCATTCAACAGTCTTTTTTTGTCAGCGCTAGGCTGGTCCCCGCACTGGATTCGAATTGATACGGCAGGAGCGGACCATTTCGGCGAAAACGGGTGCATTCGACTTCACTGATTCGGGCAAGTACGGTCGAACGCAAGACGGGTTAGGTGTTGCACCCCGAGCGCGAGTCGGCGAAGACACTGCTGGAGCTCAAGCACAACTTGGGTGGATACACCTTCGCCGGGCAGTAACTGGAGTCACCGGTGCCCGCCGGTGGCGCTCGTCAAGACCCATTGGCTTCGGCATCGTGAGACAGGCGAATGTCCGCGGAAGTTCGACCCCTTGAGCATCAATTGATCCAGTTCTTGACCGACGGCAAGCTCTG
>JANYBQ010000526.1 GCA_025360705.1 Betaproteobacteria bacterium
AGGGGCAGATCACGGTGTTGCAAGAGGCCGTCAAGCAGTTGCAGTCACGACTCAACATGAGCAGCCGCAACTCCAGCAAGCCCCCATCGAGCGACGGCCTGAACAAACCCGCGCCGAAGTCCTTACGTGTTGCAGGCCAAAGGCCAACCGGAGGACAAAAGGGTCACCCCGGCAGCACCTTGCGCCAAGCCACACAGCCCGACAAGATCGTTGTCCACGGCGTACCTGAGCGGTGCCGGGCTTGTCAGCGTGGCCTGGCGTTTGCGTTTGTGGGAGAAACACGCCAGGTCTTTGATCTGCCGCCACTGGCATTTGAGGTCACCGAGCACCACGCCATGCAAGCCATCTGTAGCTGCGGGCAGGTACATACCGGGGAGTTTCCTGTCGGTGTCAATGCTGGCGTGCAATACGGTCCACGCGCGCAAGCCGCCATGGTGCACCTCAATCTTAATCACGCCGTGTCGATACAGCGCACGGCTGCGCTGATGAAGGACCTCTTTGGCTTGAGCGTCAGTCAGGCAACGGTGGTCAAGGCAGCCCTTGCAGGTGCGGACATCTTGCAGCCCACGGTGCAAGGCATCGGCCAAGGGGCTGTTGCCTCAGCCGTGGTGCATGCCGATGAGACCGGAATGCGGGTTGCCAAGAAGCTGCGCTGGCTGCATGTGCTGGCCACCGACACACTGACATGGATGGGTTGTCACCCCAAGCGTGGCACCGAGGCGTTCGATGCGCTGGCACTGCTCCAGCAATTTCAAGGTGTCTTGGTGCATGACGGCGGGATACCCTACAAAGCATTGCCGTGCCAACACGCCCTGTGCAACGCCCACCACTTGCGCGAGTTGACCTACCTCTTGGAGGAGCAGGGCCAAGCTTGGGCAGGTGACATGATTGAGTTGTTGACCCACGCCAACCACACCGACAATGTCAATTGCGCCGATGGTCAAACACCGAACTACAACTCACAGAAGTATCAAACCCAAGTACGCGACCTGCGCCACCTGTATGACGCAATTCTGGCGCAGGCGCAGGTAGACAACCCGATAGCGCTGTCCACTGGCAAACGCGGCAGACCCAAGCAAAGCAAGGCCACCAATCTGATTGGCCGACTGCGGGGTTACAGCGACGATGTTTGGCGCTTCATGACACAGGCCCATGTGCCGTTCACCAACAATCTGGCCGAACAGGCAGTCCGAATGCCCAAGGTAAAGCAAAAAGTCTCAGGTTGCTTTCGCACGCTGCGAGGAGCGCAGACCTACTGCGCCATCCGCTCATATGCCGCGACTATGCACAAGCAAGGCAACAATATCTTTGAGTCCCTTGTCGCCACCTTCAAGGGCGCACCGCCTCAGCCCAGCTTCGGCTGAATCCAATTCGGTTGCCTAAAGTCCGGCTGAGTAGTTACAAATCCCCCAGGTAAAAGCACGAAACTCTTCAATTTGCATACCCAAGCCCATCCCTGAGAAAGGAAACGACATGACTGCGCCAGACACCTCGACCGACCTCCGTTTTGAGCCACCAGGGCCAGGATCGTGGGAGCAAGACCCGGTGCACTTCCCACGCCCGATGACGCGCTATTTCCAGGACACGCATCCACCCTCCTTCAAGAGGGGCACCAACGACTTCGCCCGCTTCTACGGGATGCTCATCGACGGACTCCAGATCGGCTACGTGAAAGGCTTCGGCTACAACCAGGTGCTGCCGGCGCCGGAGGCCGAAATCCCCGAGCGCTTTCAGCGCGCTGAACAAGTCTATGCACAGAAGCTCTGGCGCGAGCAGCTGCGCGACTGGGACGAGAATTGCAAACCAAGCTCGATTGCCACACACCGGGAGTTGCAGGCCGTCAATCCGGACGCCCTCTCCGACGCGGGGCTGGTCGCCTATTTGACGCGCTGCCGCGACCACCATGCGGCGATGATCGCCCAGCACATGCGCTTCACCGCCGGTGCCCTGCTCCCTACCGGGGACTTCCTCGCCCACGTGGGGGACTGGACGGGCCTGCCGCCGTCCGAGCTGCTGGGCCTGCTGCGCGGTTCGGCTGTTGTATCCGCGGGTGGCTCCGACGAGATGGAGCGCCTGAAGAGCGCCATCGCCCAGAACCCCGCTGCCCGCGACGTCCTCGCATCCGACGGCGACCCGGCACTGGTGCTCGCGCGCCTGCGCTCCCTCGGCGGTGAAGCAGGCGCGGCGGTCTGCGGCTACCTCGACTTGGTCGGCAACCGCCTGATCGACGGCTTCGACATCGCCGAGCCCACGGCGCTCGAATTGCCGGACGCGCTCCTCCGGGCTATCCGGATCGCAGTTTCCGCAGACGCCAAAATCGCCTCGGACGTCGATGCCCGCATTGCCGAAGTTCGCGTCCAGGTCCCCGAGGCGCATCAGGCCGAGTTCGACCAACTGCTAGTCGAGGCCCGCCTGACCTACCGTCTGCGCGACGAGCGTGGCGTCTACAGCGACATCTGGGCCTCGGGCCTGATGCGCCGCGCCGCCCTTGCGGCGGGCCGGCGGGTTGCTAGTCGCGGCCGCATCGCCACCTACCAGCAAATGCTGGACGCCAGCCTCGACGAGATGTGCGCGCTGGTCGCCAGCACGGGTGGCCCGACCGCGGACGAGCTGGCCAGGCGCGCCAAATACCGCGCGACCACCACCGCCAAAGACATCCCGCCCTTCCTAGGCCCGCCGGCACCGCCCCGGCCCGACCTTACGGCCCTGCCCCCATCGGTTGGCCGCCTCATGCGTGCGATGTTCATCGCGTTGGGCCACCTCTTCGGGAGCTCCCAGGCGCGCAACGAAGCCAAGGTTCTGTACGGGCTCGCGGCGAGCAAGGGCATCTACGAAGGACCCGCGCGCCGCGTCTCCAGCCCCTCCGACTTCGGCCGGATCGCCAAAGGCGACGTGCTCGTCACCGAGTCGACGACGGAGGCCTTTAACATCCTCCTCCCGCTGCTTGGCGGGATCGTCACCGACAACGGCGGCCTGCTTTCGCACGCGGCGATCGTCGCGCGCGAGTACGGCATCCCCGGCGTCGTCGGGACCCGCGAGGCGACTGAACGCATCGTCGACGGCGACCCTATCCGCGTCGATGGGGATGCCGGCGAAGTCACGGTGCTCGGGTGAAAAAGGTCGTCCCCTTCACAAAGGCGAGCGAGGCATCGCTGTATGGGGCGAAGGCCGTGGGGCTGGGCGACGCAGTGCGCCAGGGCCTCGCGGTCCCGCGCGGTGTGGCGCTCTCGGGCGACTTGGTCGAGGCCGTCGCCTCGGGGGAGGAGAAGGCCATCGAAAAGGTGGCCAAGGCCATCGCCGCTTTGACGCCCCCGTTCGCGGTCCGGTCGTCCGCCGTCGACGAAGACGGCGCGGCGGCGAGCTTCGCCGGCCAGCACCTGACCGTGCTCAACGTCCATTCAGCGGCCGATGTCCCAGGCGCTGTCCGCGAAGTCTGGTGGTCCGCCAACTCGGACTCGGCCATCACCTACCGCCAGCGTGTCGGCCTGTTCACCCGGCCCAGCGTCGGCGTTGTGGTCCAGACGCTACTCAACCCCAGCGTCGCCGGGGTCATGTTCACCGAGAACCCGGTCACCGGCGCCGATGAGCGCGTGATCGAAGCGAGTTGGGGCCTCGGTCAAGCCGTCGTCGCCGGCCTCGTCGTCCCGGACCATTTCCGCCTTGACCGCACCGGCCAAGCGCTGGAACGCAAGGTCGGGCGCAAGCGCATCTCGATCTGCTCGCTCCCGAACGGAGGCACCTTTGAGCAGCCAGTGCCCGCCGCGCAGGTGAACCAGTTCTGCCTCGACGATGCCCAACTCTCGTCCTTGGGCCAGCTTGCCCTGCAGTGCGAGAAGGTCTACGGCCCGCGTCGCGACATTGAATGGGCGTTCCAGGATGGGACGCTCTACCTGCTCCAGTGCCGCGCCATCACCACCGGGAAGGCGCGCAGCGAGACCGCACCTCCCCGCGCGCCAGCGCGCGACTCGGTGGCCGCCCTCCAGCGCGTCCAGCTCTTCGCCGATATGGACCGCAGGCAGGCCGAGCAAATCGCCCGTCTGCTGAAGGTGCGCCCCTTCGCCAAGGGCGAGACCGTCATCATGGAGGGCTCCGGGGGCGCCGCCGTCTTCCTAATCGACTCCGGAGAGGCCACGGTCTCGAGCAAAGGCGTTCACCTCGGCACGCTCGGCCCGGGTGACCACTTCGGCGAGATCGCCCTGATCGACGGCGGCCCCCGCTCGGCCACGGTGACCGCGGCGACCGATCTGGTTTGCTACGGGCTCACGTTCTGGGAGTTCCGCCCGCTGGTCGAACGCAACGGCAGCATCGCATGGAAGCTGCTTGAGGCGCTAGCGAAGCGGTTGCGCGCCGCCGAACAAAACTAGTACGGGACCTTCAGCCTCTTCGGGAGGCGACCGGCAAGCGCGGACACCGCTTGGCGGCGCTGACAGTCCAGAGCATTGAAATCGTGTGTCTTGCCGTCCGTGATGTGAAAGAAGCTGGGTATGGAGCCTCGCAAGTCCAGCAGCGTGTGCAACTTGATGGCCGCCTTGGTGGAACGAAACGGCGCCCACGCGAACGCCGACAGACACAGGTCGATGGTGGTGGTGGAGTCGAACGCGTAGACCGTGGCTTGGAGACCCAGTCCAAAGGGCTCGTCGACATACATGGGCCGCGCCATGCCAATCAGGTGCTGGGCAAGGTCGGCATAGATCTGCCACGGCCGCGTAGCGTTTGCGTTGGCCAGCGTGTTGCGCGAAATCGTCTGACAACGAAACCCCATGTGATACAGGCGCCGGGCTTGAGCACGCAGGTTGACTTCGATGTCGCGCAAGGACTCGCGCTAGGTCAACTGCGCAAAAGCCATGGCGAAGAACTGGTCCAGGCAGGAGAAGTCTTTGACCTTGTGTTCGCCCCGGTGGTCGGCCA
>JANYBQ010000545.1 GCA_025360705.1 Betaproteobacteria bacterium
GGAAAAAGTCAGCCAGACGTAAGTTTCTCTTCATAGTCTTGCGCACGCCAGTTGGCAAGTGCGCGTCAGCGAATTTGCCGGCATGGCGATCACCGCGCAAGCTGGTGCATGATGAGGGAACCGGGGGCATTCAGCCGCCGCCGATTCTCAAAAAAGTTAGCAGAACGAGGAGAACATATGGCAACAACGATGACTGGGGCTTCCGGCGGAGCACACAACGCCCGCATGACCCGCGAAGAGAAGAAGGTTATCTTCGCTTCCTCACTGGGCACGGTTTTCGAATGGTACGACTTCTACCTGTATGGATCGCTTGCGGGCATTATCGCCAAGCAGTTTTTCTCGGGTCTGGATCCTACTTCGGCATACATTTTCGCTTTGCTGGCGTTTGCCGCCGGCTTCCTGGTGCGGCCTTTTGGCGCGATTTTCTTCGGCCGTCTGGGGGACATGATCGGGCGTAAATACACGTTCCTGATAACCATTTTGATCATGGGTGCCTCCACGTTTATCGTGGGCCTGCTGCCAAGTTACGCAAGTATCGGCATGGCGGCGCCGATTATCCTGATCGCGCTGCGCATGCTGCAAGGGCTGGCACTGGGCGGTGAATATGGCGGTGCGGCAACTTATGTCGCGGAACACGCACCGCAAGGCAAGCGTGGTGCCTACACAGCCTGGATTCAGACCACCGCTACGCTGGGATTGTTCCTGTCGCTGATCGTGATTCTGGGCGTGCGTAACGCCCTTGGCGAAAAGGATTTTGCCGACTGGGGCTGGCGTATTCCATTCCTGGTATCGGTACTTCTTTTGGCCGTGTCGGTGTGGATTCGTTTGAGCCTTAAGGAGTCCCCCGCGTTCCAGCGCATGAAGGCCGAGGGAAAGACATCCAAGGCGCCACTGACCGAGTCGTTCGGTCAGTGGAAAAATTTGAAGGTCGTGATCTTGGCCCTTCTTGGACTTACCGCCGGCCAGGCTGTGGTCTGGTACACGGGGCAGTTCTACGCCCTGTTTTTCATGACCACTATTGCCAAAGTGGACAACACCACAGCGAATTTGTTCATTGCCGGTTCGCTGGCAATCGGTACACCATTTTTCATCGTGTTCGGGATGTTGTCGGACAAAATCGGCCGCAAGCCGATTATTCTGGCCGGTTGCCTGATCGCCGCGCTGACCTATTTCACCGTGTTCCCGATGTTGTTGAAGTATGCAAACCCGGCATTGCTGGCCGCGCAGGAAGCCACCAAGTTGACTGTGACGGCAGATCCTAAAGAGTGTTCATTCCAAGGTAATCCAATTGCGCGCGATATCGATTTTGTCAGTTCGTGCGATATCGCCAAACGGGCACTGACACAGTCCTATATACCGTATGAAAACAAAGTTGCTGCTCCCGGCACGCCAGCCACCGTTACGGTCGGCGACAAGGTGGTGACTGCTCCTTCAGCAACATTGAACGCGGAGCGCCATGGCTTTTCCACGGAAAGCGCCAAAGCTATCTCGGACTTCAGGAAGACCCTCGGAGATGCCACTAAAGCGGCCAATCTGACGGTTGCCGCCGATCCCGCCAAAATGAACAATGGCATGGTGCTGCTGATTTTGGTGTTCCTCGTGATATTGGTGACCATGGTGTATGGCCCTATCGCCGCCATGCTGGTAGAGCTGTTCCCCACCCGTATCCGTTACACATCCATGAGCTTGCCCTACCATATCGGTAACGGCTGGTTTGGTGGCCTGCTACCTACAACCGCCTTCGCGATGGTGGCTGCGACGGGAGATATTTACTACGGCTTGTGGTACCCGGTAATTGTGGCTGCCGTTACGTTTGTGATCGGGGTGTTTTTCATCCCCGAAACCAAGGACGTGGACATTTACGCGCGCGACTAGACCCCGCATATCTTGCGGCCAGGAGGCGCAAAAAATCAAAGGCCTGCTTTTTGCGGGCCTTTTTTTGTTTCTGTTGCTTATTTACAAGTCTTATGCACCCGGCTCGCTATTCCAGAGTACAAGCAACCAGTGGGCTTGGGCAAATTTCGCATCGACTTATAAGGTATACATCGTTTGAATGCCGTTATTGCAACAAAGACGGACTTGGGGCTTCGAGTCCTCAAGGACCGGTCAGTCTCGCTGTCGCCACGTCAGCGTGCGGCATTCATTCTGATTGACGGCCGGCGTAGCCTCGAAGAGCTAGTGGCATCCACTGCGGGTATGGGTATAACTTTTACGGACATGACGCAGCTCATGGCCTTGGGTTTGATCGCTGAGGTTCAGTCTTCGAAGGCATTGGTCACAACTGAAGTTGCTCCCATCGCCGTCAGTGCCAGGACTTCGCAGGAACGGTATCGGGACGCGTATCCGGTGGCCACGCAACTTACGGCCAATCTTGGACTGAGAGGCTTTCGCCTGAACCTCGCCGTGGAATCGGTGGGGAGTTTTGAGCAATTGTCTGAACTGGCCCCGAAGATCGAGCATGCCGTGGGTCATGCGAAATTTGCCGCGTTGGAACGGGCTTTGAACGGCTAATGCCGAAGACCGGCGAATTCACCGCGCTGGTTTATAATCTTGGGTTGCCCTTGCCGTACCGCTTCCGACGCAGTGGACGGCTTTAACCCCGTCGCCAAACATTCTGGCGCCAATCCACAAGGAGTAACAATGCGTCATTACGAAATCATTCTCATGATCCATCCGGATCAGAGCGAGCAAGTGCCTGCCATGTTGGAGCGCTACAAAAGCATGATCACTGCCGGCGGTGGCAAGGTTCACCGGGTGGAAGACTGGGGTCGGCGCCAGTTGATCTACATGATCAACAAACTTGCAAAAGCCCATTACCTTTGCGTCAATATCGAGGCGGACCAGGCTGTCATGGTGGAACTTGAACACGCTTTCAAATTCAACGATGCGGTATTGCGCCATCTGACCGTTGCGAGGAAGAAGGCCGACACCGGTCCTTCGTCAATGATGAAGACGGTGGAGCGCGAAGACGCCCGCAAGGCGCAACAGGCCGAATTTCACGGTTCGGATCGATGACGTTGTAGAGCGGTGAGCGAGCCCGTCAACCGTTTTGTACTGACCGCCTGTATCGCCGAACTGGAAGCACTGCGATACACACCGGCCGGAGTACCCGCCCTGAATTTGAAACTTGAGCATGCGTCGAGTGTCACTGAGGCCGGGCAGGAAAGGCAGATCAAGGCGGTAGCGAAGGCGGTGGTTATTGGAACCGTAGCTGAACGGCTTGCAAAACAGGCCACGGGCAGTGTCTGGAAGTTCAGCGGTTTTATGGCTACCCCCCGTAACGGCAAACACATCGTGTTCCATATTCAGGAATTTTTGCAAGATTAAAAGGTTTAAGTCACCATGCCAGCACCAAAACGTTTCAACAAAGACAAGCGCCCGAAGCGCCCGGCCCAGAATCTGCTGTTCAAGCGCAAGCGCTTTTGCCGCTTCACGGTAACTGGCGTTGAAGAAATCGACTACAAGGACATCGACACCTTGCGCGATTTCATCGCTGAAAACGGGAAAATCATTCCCGCCCGCTTAACCGGTACCCGTGCGATATTTCAACGCCAGCTCAACACCGCGATCAAGCGCGCGCGTTTCCTGGCGATGTTGCCGTACAGCGACCAGCATCGCATTTAAGGGAGTCATGAACATGCAAATCATTCTGCTCGACAAGGTCGTGAATCTCGGTAATCTGGGCGAGGTCGTCAAGGTCAAGGACGGTTACGCACGCAACTTCCTGATCCCATCGGGCCGCGCACGCCGTGCAACCGCGTCCGCGAAACAGGAATTCGAAGCGAAACGCGTGGAGCTGGAAAAGGCTGCCGGCGTCAAGCTTGCCGAATCGCAGGCGCTGGGTGAAAAACTGGGTGGTACCACTATCAAGTTGACGCAAAAGGCCGGTGTGGATGGACGGCTTTTTGGCTCCGTGACCAACTCCGATATTGCGGAAGAGTTGACCAAGCAGGGCTACAAAGTCGTGAAGGCCCAGGTTCGTATGCCCAACGGGCCTATCAAGGTGGTTGGCGACAGCACCGTAAGCGTGGCGCTCCATACCGATGTCGCCGTGGACATCACGGTTTCGGTCTACGGCGAGACCACCTGAGAACACGCTCCGGATGGCGGCTGCCAGGCTGCCGTATTGGAACCAGGAGCTGATCCCTAGCTCACGCAAGCCACCAAAGCGAATGCCTTGGTGGCTGCTGTTTTTGAATCCTGCTTATCCACGCGCTTTGCACAAGTTGCGCACAGTTTGCCAGGCAGTTACGCCCAGCCTTTGCTCTCGACGCGTGAAGGATGCGGGCGTAGCATCGAGAGCTTCAAGGAATTCACCATGTCCGCCGTACTTTCTGCTGTGGAAGACTACAGCCACGACCGCCAGGTCGCGCAGTTGCGTATCCCGCCGCATTCGATCGAAGCCGAGTCCAGTGTTTTAGGTGGGCTGCTGCTTGACAACGCGGCTTGGGACCGCGTGTCGGACCTGTTGACCGACACCGACTTTTACCGCTATGAGCATCGGCTTATCTACGGCGCGATTGGCGCTCTGATCAACGCCACCAAACCGGCCGATGTCATCACCGTTTTCGAGCACTTGCAAAACCAGGGTAAGGCGGAAGAAGTAGGCGGCTTGTCGTATCTCAACTCGCTGGCCCAGTATGTGCCCAGCGCGGGCAACATCCGGCGCTATGCCGAGATCGTGCGGGAGCGCTCAATCCTGCGCAAACTGGTCAGCGCCAGCGATGAGATCGCCACCAATGCTTTCAATCCGCAGGGCCGGCCGGTGGCCGATATCGTGGATGAGGCGGAACAGAAAATCTTCAATATCGGCGAGCAGGGCTCGCGCATGAAGCAGGGGTTTCAGGGCATGGACTCGCTCGTCGTAGCCTTGCTCGACCGGGTGCAGGAAATGGCCGACAACCCGAATGACGTGACGGGTGTACCGACCGGCTTTTACGACCTGGATCGCATGACGGCCGGATTTCAGGCGGGCGACCTGATTGTGCTGGCGGCGCGGCCCTCCATGGGCAAGACCGCTTTGGCGATCAATATCGCTGAACATGTGGCGCTGCATGAAGGCTTGCCAGTGGCGGTGTTCTCCATGGAAATGGGCGCCGCGCAGTTGGCGGTTCGGATCGTTGGCTCGATCGGTCGTATAGACCAAAGCCATTTGCGCACCGGCAAACTGACCGACGAGGAATGGCCACGCCTTACCGAAACGATCGAGAAGCTGCGCAATATCTCGCTGCATATCGACGAGAGCGCGGGCCTTACTTCCAGCGAGCTGCGCGCAAATGCACGAAGGCTGGCGCGCCAGTGTGGTCAATTGGGGCTGATCGTGGTGGACTATCTGCAGCTTATGAGCGGTTCAACATCCTCGGACGAAAACCGCGCCACCGAACTGGGAGAAATTTCTCGTGGCTTGAAGATGCTTGCCAAGGAACTGAAGTGCCCGGTGCTGGCGTTGTCCCAGCTCAACCGCAGCGTAGAAACGCGGCCCGACAAACGCCCCATGATGAGTGACTTGCGCGAGTCCGGCGCGATCGAGCAGGATGCCGACATCATCATGTTCATCTACCGTGACGATTACTACACCAAGGACGCCAGCAAGGAGCCCGGTGTAGCCGAGGTCATCATCGCCAAACAGCGTAATGGCCCGACCGGCCTGATCAAGCTGGCGTTCCTCAAGCCCATTACCAAGTTTGAAAGCCTGGCCAGCGGCGCAGGCGGCGACTTCTAGCCGGCCGCAGGCAATTACAGCACTTCGCTGGCGAAATCGGCTAGGCGCGAGCGCTCGCCGCGAGCCAGCGTGATGTGCCCGCCGTGAGGCCAGCCCTTGAACTTGTCGACCGCGAAAGTCAAGCCCGAAGAGCCCTCGGTCAAATAGGGAGTGTCGATCTGGGCAAGGTTGCCCATGCAGACTATCTTGGTACCGGGCCCGGCTCGGGTTATCAGCGTCTTCATCTGTTTGGGCGTCAAATTTTGCGCTTCGTCGATAATCAGGAATTTATTCAGGAAAGTTCGCCCGCGCATGAAGTTCATGCTCTTGATCTTGATGCGGCTTCGAATCAGCTCGCTCGTGGCCGCGCGGCCCCACTCTCCGGCACTGGTATCGGTTTTCCCCAGCACCTCCAGGTTGTCGTCCAGCGCGCCCATCCAGGGGCCCATCTTTTCCTCTTCGGTTCCGGGTAGAAAACCGATGTCTTCCCCCACGCTCACGGTGGCGCGGGTGACAATGATTTCGGTATAGCGCCGGTCGTCCAGTACCTGCGTCAGGCCGGCGGCCAGTGCCATCAGGGTCTTGCCGCTACCTGCCGTGCCGGTCAGCGTCACGAAGTCGACCTCGGGGTCCATTAGCAGGTTCATAGCGAAGTTCTGCTCCCGGTTGCGCGTCGTTACGCCCCATACCGCGTTCTTCAGGTGGTTGTAGTCCTTGAGTGTCTTGAATACGGCTGTCCTGGCGCGTATTTCGGTCACGCGCGCGTACAGGCTGGGTTCTCCGGGCAATTCGAAATAAACGAACTGGTTGATCATTAGGCTGGGTACCACCGGACCCGATAACCGGTAGAAAGTGTGCTGGCCTTGTTGCCAGCTTTCCACCGTTTGTCCATGCGTAGCCCAGAAGTCGCTCGGCAGCGCCAGCGAGCCCGCATACAGCAAATCGCCATCTTCAAGTGTCTTGTCGTTCTGGTAGTCGTCCGTGTTCAAACCCAGCGCACGGGCCTTGACGCGCATGTTGATATCTTTGGAAACCAAGACCACTTCGCGCGCCGCGACACTGGTCTCGCCGCGATTGGTGGTGTATTGCTGGCGCAAAGACTCCACAACGCCAAGAATCTGGTTGTCGGCCTTGCCTTGCGGCAGGCTCTGGGGCAAGGCGTAATGCAAGGCCTGGGTTTGAAAGAACAGCTTGCCTTTGGCTTCACGATGGCCGGTACTGTCCAGGCGCAAGCCATCTCCGATATCCGCGCCATTCGTACCGGCCAGCGCATCCAGCGAGCGGCTGGTCTGGCGCGCATTGCGCGCTACTTCGGTCATCCCTTTTTTGTGCCCGTCCAGTTCCTCCAGAACAATCATTGGCAGAAAGATGTCGTGTTCCTCGAAGCGGAACAGGCACATGGGATCGTGCAGCAAGACGTTGGTGTCCAGAACGAACAGCTTGGCCAGACCCGTGGCCTTGCGCTTTTTCTGCTTTGCGCTGGCGGGGCTCACCAAGGCTACAGAATCTTGTATCACCGTTTCGGGCGTTGCCTGCGCGTTCGCTTGCGCACTTTCCCTGTCGGCAACCGTGACAACTGCTTGCTGGGGTTGGTTGTCCGGTGCGCGCGTTATCGGCAATTCAACCGGCGCCTGACCGTCGCGTGTCCGCGGCCCCTTCTTCGCCGCTTTGGTCGTGCTTCTGGCTGGGGTATCGTAGACATCCTGGGTCAGAAGTGCAGCGCGTTTGGTGGGGGGGGGCGGCAAAGGCATATCGGAGGTGACTCACAAAAATTGGATGAAAAGACGCTGAAGAAACAGCGCGAGAGTAGCCTACAAATAAAAAGCCGCCTTGACTCAAGGCGGCTTTTAAAGGGTACGGCGGCCGAGGTTAGCGACATGCAGCCCGTCACACATGAGCCAAGCAAGATGGCCGCGGCCGCTCAAGCTGATTTTTTCAGCGCCTTGACAGCTTTTAAAACGTCGTCGACATGGCCTGGAACCTTGAGACCGCGCCACTCTTCCTTCAGCATGCCGTCGGCGCCGACCAGGAAGGTACTGCGTTCAATACCCTTGACCTTTTTGCCGTACATGATTTTGTTCTTGACCACGCCGAACATATGGCACATTTTTTCTTCGGTGTCCGCGATCAACTCGAAAGGCAACTCCAGCTTGAGTTTGAAATCATCATGCGATTTCATGTTGTCGCGCGATACGCCGAACACGGTCGCGCCGGCCTTGACGAAATCCTTGTACTTGTCGCGAAACTGCATGGCCTCGGTAGTACATCCGGGCGTATTGTCTTTGGGATAAAAGTACAACACCATGGTCTTGCCAAGATGAGTGGTGTTCGATACCTTGACGCCACTGGTGGCATTGGCTTCAAATTCAGGGAGGGGTTTGTTGACAACGATCGCCATAAGTTGCTTCTAGTCTCGCGTGCAGAATGTGTCAGGGCTTGGTTGACGCCGTTCATGCCCTGGAGCAGGTAAACAGCCTCACCGCAACCTTGAATTTTAACCGAAAATTAACTGCCGACCCCGCT
Organism: Betaproteobacteria bacterium; assembly: GCA_025360705.1. Classification (GTDB taxonomy): domain Bacteria; phylum Pseudomonadota; class Gammaproteobacteria; order Burkholderiales; family Burkholderiaceae_C; genus CAISIP01. The sequence continues at coordinate 8,225 of JANYBQ010000545.1, forward strand.
TACGGCGTGGCAATTTCCACCAGCAGGGCAGCAACCACCTTGCGCCCCTCACCCGACAGAATGTTGTAAGTGCGACAGGCCGCCCTGGTGTCCATGGTTTCGACGCCGATCCGCTTCGCGATCAAGGGCGCAAGCCACGCCGGTGTGGGAAAGCGGATGCGCTCGCCGCTGCCGAAGATCACCAGCTCGGCATCGATCGCGGCCAGCCTGGAAAAATGCGATGCGTCGAGGTCTTCGAAGGCTCTGCATTGCCAGTCGAAGCGCAACCCGGCCGAGCTGATGACAACGCTGTTGTCGATGCGCTCACCATCGACCGCGATCCATCCCGGACCGTAACCGGAAATGGATTGAACATCTGATTGGTCGGGTTGAAGTTTCATGAGAAATATGCGCGTGGAACTGTGGTCAAATTATAAGTTTACCGACACCGCGCGGGCTGCAGACCGGGCGCAATACCGCTGGAGAAAGCATGAAGACGATCCGCAAATCCGCCAAGCTGGACAATGTTTGTTACGACATCCGCGGCCCGATTCTGGAGTGCGCGCAGCGCATGGAGGAGGAAGGCCACAAAATCATCAAGCTCAATATCGGAAACCTCGCGGTTTTTGGCTTCGACTCGCCCGAAGAGATCCAGCAGGACATGATCCGCAACTTGCCTAACTCGGCGGGTTACTCCGACAGCAAGGGGATTTTTGCGGCCCGCAAAGCGGTTATGCACTACACGCAGCAGCAACATATCAAAGGCGTGACGCTGGACGATATCTACTTGGGCAATGGCGCGTCCGAACTGATCGTCATGGCCAGCAACGCGATGCTCAACGACGGCGACGAGATGCTGATCCCGGCGCCCGACTACCCGCTGTGGACCGCTGCAGCGGTGCTGTCGGGCGGGACGCCGGTGCATTACCTCTGCGAAGAGGCCGACGGCTGGATGCCCAACCTGAAAGACATTCGCGCCAAGGTGACGCCACGCACCAAAGGCATCGTTGTCATCAACCCCAACAACCCTACCGGTGCTTTGTATTCCGACGATCTGCTGCGCGGCATCATCGAGATCGCGCGCGAACACGGCCTGGTGATTTTTGCCGACGAGGTGTACGACAAGGTTCTATACGACGGCGTCAAACATACCGCGATCGGCTCATTGAGCGACGATGTGTTGACACTTACCTTCAACAGCCTGAGCAAGAGTTATCGCTCCTGCGGATACCGCTCCGGCTGGATGGTGGTGTCGGGTGACAAGAAGCCGGCGCGCGACTACATCGATGGTTTGAACATGATGTCCAACCTGCGCCTGTGCCCGAACGTGCCGGGCCAGTGGGCGATCCAGACCGCGCTGGGTGGCTACCAGAGCATCAACGACCTCGTGGGCGAGGGCGGCAGGTTGCGCCGGCAACGCGATCTGGCGCATGAACTGATCACCGCCATACCGGGCGTCAGTTGCGTCAAACCCCAAGCTGCGTTGTATATGTTTCCCAGGCTCGACCCGAAGATTTACCCTATTGACGACGACCAGGAGTTCGTGCTGGAACTGCTGCAGGAAACCAAGGTCATGCTGGTCCAGGGCACCGGCTTCAACTGGTCGCGACCGGACCACTTCCGTATCGTATTTTTGCCGCACGAAGACGATTTGCGCGAGGCCATCGACCGCATCGCCAAGTTCCTCGAGCACTACCGTAAACGCCAGGCCGAGGACAAGCCGCGCGGCGCGATCAAACTGGTGGCGGCGCAGGCCTGAGGACCTATTTGCATGAATCCGATTCAAGTGGGCCTGCTGGGTATTGGCACCGTCGGCAGCGGAACTTTCAGTGTTTTAAAACGCAATCAGGCCGAGATAAGGCGGCGTGCGGGGCGTGGCATCGAGATCACGATGGTGGCCGATCTGGACCTGGACCGCGCGCGGACGCTGGTGGGTCCGGAGGTTAAGGTGGTCAACGACGCACGCGCAGTGATCGCTAACCCGGACATCGATATCGTGGTCGAGTTGATCGGCGGTTATGGCATCGCGCGCCAGCTGGTGATGGAGGCCATCGCGGCCGGTAAACATGTGGTGACGGCCAACAAGGCGCTGCTTGCGGTACACGGTACCGAGATCTTTGCCGCCGCCCACGCCAAAGGTGTCATGGTGGCGTTCGAAGCGGCGGTGGCGGGTGGTATTCCAATCATCAAGGCGCTGCGTGAAGGCTTGACTGCCAACAGCATTCAGTGGATCGCCGGCATCATCAATGGCACCACCAACTTCATCCTGAGTGAAATGCGCGCCAAGGGGCTGGACTTCGCGTCGGTGCTCAAGGAAGCGCAGCGCCTGGGGTATGCCGAAGCCGACCCGACTTTCGATATCGAAGGCGTGGACGCAGCCCACAAGGCGACCATCATGTCGGCGATTGCGTTCGGTATTCCGGTGCAGTTCGACAAGGCCTACGTCGAGGGCATCACGGCGTTGAGCGCGCAGGACATCCGGTATGCGGAGCAGCTTGGTTACCGAATCAAGCTGCTGGGCATTACCAAACGCAGCATCGACCATAAAACCGGTGCAGTGCGCGGCATCGAGTTGCGTGTACATCCGAGTCTGGTGCCGATGAAGCGCCTGATCGCCAATGTGGAGGGCGCCATGAACGCGGTCATGGTGCATGGCGACGCGGTCGGAACCACCTTGTATTACGGCAAGGGCGCGGGTGCCGAGCCGACCGCCAGCGCCGTGATCGCCGACCTGGTGGACATCACGCGCCTGCACACCGCTGACGCGGCGCAACGCGTGCCGCATCTGGCGTTCCAGCCGGATGCGATGAGCGACTTGCCGGTGTTGCCGATGAGCGAAATCATCACCAGTTATTATTTGCGCCTGCGCGTCGCGGACGAAGCCGGCGTATTGGCCGGCGTGACCGGCATCCTGGCCGAAGCGGGTATCAGCATCGATGCGATGTTGCAGCGTGAAGCGGACGAAGTCGGCGCTCCGGACGGTGACGCGCAGGTTGCGCAGACCGACCTGATCATCCTTACGCACGACACCCTGGAAGGTACGATGAACGAGGTTATGGCGCGTATGCAGGCCCTGCCCAGCGTGTTGCAACCGATCAAACGTATTCGCAAGGAAGAACTGGCCTGATGTTGTACGTCTCGACCCGCGGCCACGCGAACAAGCAACATTTCTGCGACATCCTGCTCGAAGGGCTGGCGCCGGACGGGGGCTTGTACTTGCCCGAGACCTATCCCCAGGTCTCCGATGCCACCTTGACGCGATGGCGCGGTCTGGCTTATGCGGACCTTGCGTTTGAAATTTTGTCGCTGTACATCGACGACATACCGGCGCCGGACCTCAGGGCGCTGTGTGCCAGGACCTACACCGAGGAGGTGTTCGGCACGCGCGCGATAACACCGCTGCGCCGGTTGGCAGAAAAACCCGCGGGCGCGGATGTTGGCAAAGGTCAAGGCGGATTGAAAAGCGAACGGGTATTGGCCGAAGTCGCGCCTTTGTATCTGCAAGGCCTCTCGAACGGCCCGACGCTGGCATTCAAGGACCTGGCGATGCAGTTGCTTGGCAATCTGTTCGAATATGAACTGGCGCGCCGTGGCGAGACGCTCAACATCCTGGGTGCCACCAGCGGCGATACCGGCAGCGCGGCCGAGTACGCGATGCGCGGCAAACACGGTGTTTCAGTCTTCATGACCAGCCCATACGGCCGCATGAGCGCGTTCCAGCAGGCGCAGATGTTCAGCCTGACGGACGCCAACATTCACAACATTGCAATCGAAGGTGTATTTGACGATTGCCAGGACCTCGTCAAGGCGGTGTCCAACGACCTGGCCTTCAAACGCAAATACAAAATCGGCACCGTGAACTCGATCAATTGGGCGCGGTTGATGGCCCAGGTGGTGTATTACTTCGCGGGTTATTTCCAGGCGACGCGCGGCAATAGCGAGGAAGTGTCCTTCAGCGTTCCATCGGGAAATTTTGGCAACGTCTGTGCCGGTCACGTGGCACGCATGATGGGTTTGCCGATAAAAACCTTGGTCGTCGCTACCAACGAAAACGACGTGCTGGATGAGTTCTTCCGCACCGGCGTATACCGCGTGCGTCGCAGTGCCGATACCCATGCAACGTCCAGTCCGTCGATGGATATTTCCAAGGCGTCCAACTTCGAACGTTTCGTGTTCGACCTGTTGGGCCGCGACTCCGAAAAACTGAGGGGCCTGTTTGCTCGCCAGTTGGCCGAAAACGGCTACTTCGACCTGAGTGCGGACCCGGCTTTCAAGGACGCTGCACAACGCTACGGTTTTGTGAGTGGCCGCAGCACGCACGCCAACCGTTTGGCGACGATCCGCGATACCGATGCGCGGTTTGGCACGGTGATCGATACCCATACCGCCGATGGCCTGAAGGTCGCACGCGAACATATCCGACCGGGGGTGTCCATGATCGTGCTGGAGACTGCCTTGCCGATCAAGTTCGCCGAGACGATTGTCGAGGCGCTGGGCCACAAACCGGCCCGTCCGGCAAAGTTCGAAGGCATCGAGGCGCTGCCGAAACAGGTGGTGGTGATGGCCCCCGAAGTGGGCACCGTCAAGGCCTATATCGCGCGCCACTGCGAGCCGGTCGCCTGAATAACATGAATACTCCACGCCCACTTCTGAAACCGCTGGATACCGCCCTGGCCGAGTTATTGGTCTTTGCGCAAGTCTTGAAAGACGTTGAGCAGGTGTCCACCTTCGATGCCGATACACGTGTGTTGGCCCAGGACGTGGTCTCGCCGCTGCAGGTGCCGCCGCAGGACAACAGCGCCATGGACGGCTACGCGCTGCGCTATGCCGACATACCGCGCGCCGGTGTCGTGCTGCCGGTGTCCCAGCGTATTGCGGCCGGTAGCGCGGGCACCGAACTGCAGCCCGGTACCGCCGCCCGCATATTCACCGGTGCGCCTATCCCGGGCGGCGCCGATGCGGTGGTGATGCAGGAAAATTGTGAAGCGGTCGGTGCAACCGCTGCCTCCGATGGCGAGCCATCCCAAGGGCCGGCCGTTCGTTTTAATACGCTGCCTCGGCTGGGTCAAAACATCCGGCGTGCGGGTGAAGACGTGAGCATGGGATCGGTAGTGCTGCAACGAGGAACCCGCCTGACGCCGGCCGCACTTGGATTGGCCGCGAGCGTTGGCCGGCCCGAGTTGACCGTTGTGCGCAGGCCGCGTGTCGCGCTGTTCTCTACCGGTGACGAACTGGTCATGCCGGGCGATGTGGCACCGCGGGATATGAAGCCGGGCGCCATCTTCAATTCCAACCGTTTTTTCCAGCGTGCCTTACTCGTACGACTGGGGTGCACCGTGACCGACATGGGCATCGTGCCCGATCGACTTGACGCGACCATTGCCACCCTGCGTGAAGCAGCGCTGGCGCACGACCTGGTACTGACCTGCGGCGGCGTATCCGTGGGTGAAGAGGACCATATACGGCCGGCCGTGCTGGCGCTGGGCCAACTGGACATGTGGCAAATCTCGATCAAGCCAGGAAAGCCGTTTGCGTATGGACGGGTCGGCGCGGCGCATTTCATCGGTCTGCCGGGCAATCCGGTATCGAGTCTGGTGACCTTCCTGTTGTTGGTGCGGCCGTTTCTGCTCAGCTTGCAAGGTATGCGGGACGTCACGCCGCGCGCCGTAGCGCTGCGCGCGGACTTCGCCTGGCCGAGGCCCGACCGGCGCCGGGAATTCCTGCGTGTGCGGCATAACGCGTCGGGCGGACTCGATCTGTTTCCGAATCAAAGTTCGGGCGTGTTGACCTCAGCGGTGTGGGGCGACGGCCTGGTGGACACCCCACCGGGCGTTGTTGTTGCGCCGGGCGACATGGTCCGGTTCCTGTCGTTTGCCGATCTGTCGGCCTGAGGTATCCGCCGTGTTGTTGACGGTCCGTTATTTCGCCTCCGTCCGTGAAGCCATTGGCGCGGGCAGCGAGCAGGTCACCACGCATGTTTTAAGCCTCGCGGAATTGCGTGACGAGTTGATTGCGCGCGGTGTTCCTTATGCAGGCGCGCTGGCACGCGGCAAGACCATACGCATGGCGCTGAACCAGGTCATGCGCAATGAATCGGAGCTCCTGATAGATGGCGCGGAAGTTGCGTTTTTCCCCCCGGTTACGGGTGGCTGACGGCCGCTTCCGGCACCTCGATACGCGGCTCGTCCAGCACTTCGCTTAGACGGTTTTCAATCGCAAGTGTTACAGCGACGACTTCCACGCTGTAGCGTTCCTATCAACCGGGAAAATAGACTAATTTGGCGCCATGTTTGGATGC
>JANYBQ010000579.1 GCA_025360705.1 Betaproteobacteria bacterium
GTCGGTTCGGCGACCAGTGCACTGCCGAAAAACTGCTTGAGCCGGACATAGTGGTGCGGATGCAGGTAGTAGGCCGGCACTTCCATGCCCACACGCTTACCTGGCAGGCCGAGCGCGAGGGCAAGGGTCTCGAACGCGGCAATGGCGTCTTCGTTTTCTCCGCCGCCGAAGGTGTGAAGCGCGTCTACAAGCGCGTCGTCCTGGAATTCGTTACGTTCTCCTTCCCGCGTGAGGATGGTCAGCGGCCCCGGCTGCACGGAGATCAGCAGACACTGGAATTCCTGATAACTTTTTGCGTCCGATCCGGTCAGCCAGTGGATTGCGACCGGATGGAAGATCACCAGCCAGTCGAGGCCCGCCGCAGCCATCGCCGCTCGCACGCGCGTGCGGCGCTCGGCGAATTCTTCGAGGCTGAAATCATGCTTGGACATGGCGATGGACAGTTAGCGGTTTGCCGGTTCCAGAAGATTGCGCAAAGGCCGATCGGTTGGCGAGTCGAACTCTTTAATGGCCCGGACCCATTTTTTGAACATGGTGGACTTCCTAGTGAAGAACGGAACTCAAGAAACTTTTCAACTCTTCGGTTTTTGGCGTGGCGAAGAACTCCTTCGCCGGCCCCTGCTCCCACACCTTGCCCTGGTTCATGAACACCACGCGGCTGGCCACCCGGCGGGCGAAATTCATCTCATGGGTGACCAGCAACATGGTCATTCCCTCGCGCGCCATTTCTTCCAGAACGCGCAAAACTTCCCCTACCAGTTCGGGGTCGAGCGCGGAGGTGATTTCGTCGAACAACATGATGTTGGGCGACATGGCCAGGGACCGCGCAATAGCGACGCGTTGTTGTTGTCCGCCAGACAGTTCGTCGGCGTAAGCGTGAATTTTTTCTTCCAGCCCCACCTTGCGTAATGCGGCTAAGGCCAACTTTGCGGCTTCGGCGGCGGGCATGCCCTTGACAATGGTTGGCCCGAGGGTGATGTTGCGCTCCACCGTCAGGTGCGGGAACAGGTTGAAGCTCTGAAACACGATGCCGACGTGGGTTCGCAATGCGCGCAGATCGGCGCGCGGGTCGTGCACAGCCACTCCATCGACCCAGACTTCGCCGGACTGCACCGGTTCGAGCCCGTTGATACAACGCAGCAGCGTGCTTTTGCCGGATCCCGAGCGCCCGATCACCGCGATGATTTCGCCCTTTTCGATACTCAGGTCGACATCCTGCAAAACAGTGTTCTGCCCGTAGCGCTTTACCACAGATTTCAATTCAACGAACGGCACGCCGCCTCCCTTCAAGTGTTCTGCTGTAGCGCGTGAGTGGATAACACAGGCAAAAATACAGCGCTGCCACGATCATGTAGACGGCAAAAGGCTGGAACGTGGACGAGGTCGTGAGTTGCCCTTCACGGGTCAGTTCCACAAAACCTATGACGGCCGCCAGCGAGGTGTTCTTGATCAACTGGACGATGAAGCCCACCGTGGGCGCAATGGCGACCCGGACCGCCTGCGGAATGATGATGTAACGCAGTTGCTCGACATAGGTCATTCCGATGGCCAGCGCTGCTTCCCACTGGGTCCTGGGGATGGAGATCAGCGCGCCGCGCCAGATCTCGCCCAGAAACGCGCTGGCGTAGACCGAGAACCCGATGGTTGCGGCAATCCAGGGTGGCAGGTTGTAGCCCACGATGGAAAGCCCGAAATAGAAAATGAACAGCCAGGCCAGCAGGGGAATACCCTGCACCAGGCTGACATAAGCCTTGGCCAGGTAACGCCAGGCGCCGCGGCGCGATGCCCCGGACGCCGCGACGAGCAGACCAATGATGCCGCCGCCGGTGAGAGCCAGCAGCGTTAGCACAATGGTCCAGCGCAGGGCCAGTACCAGGTAGAAAAGATCGAGCCAGGAAAGTTCGCGAATCATGCGCGGCGAAAGAAGATCCGGTAACACACGATGAATCCGCCGCGCATCAACAGCGACAGGCACAGGTACAGGAGGGCGATGACGGTGTAGACCTCGAAGTCGCGGAAGGTTCGGGACTGGATGATGGAGCCGGCATGGAACAAGTCGGCGGCCGAAATCTGCGACACCAGGCTGGTGGCCAGCATCATCAACACGAACTGGCTGGTCAATGAGGGATAGACGTTCTTGAGCGCGGGCAACAGCACGACATGACGGAAGACTTGCGGCCCGGTAAGGCCCAGCGATGTACCTGCTTCTATCTGGGATTTGGGAATACTCTCGAAACCGGCACGCACGATTTCGGCGGTGTAGGCGCCTAGGTTGATGG
>JANYBQ010000625.1 GCA_025360705.1 Betaproteobacteria bacterium
GGCGTTGGAACGCAACGGCATCGGTGGGTGGCCAACGCTGATTTGCAAGAATTTGCGCAAGCTCCCGCAGTTCTTGCAAAGAGTTTGAGTCGCCACTCGACCGCGACGATGAGGCCGACTGCAGGCTGCACGCCGCTCATGCCGCGTGCTCGAAGACGAGGTCGATCTCGAGTCCGTGGTTGTCGCGCCCGAAGTACAGATCGGGCGGCAAGCCGAGGTTGTGGCGATGCTGAGCGTTTCGCCGACGACCCAGGTCTTGAACACGGCGCCGCGCAGGGCGTACGCGTGCAGGTCGTCGGGGCTGCCGATGCGCAGCAGGAGCACAGCAGCCCGCCGTCCAGAAAGTACAGCTTGGGCGTCTGGACGAGCCGCTTGCCAAAGTTGCGGTGGTGTGGCGCCAGCAGCGTCACGAGGTGGCTGGCCTGCAAGACGGTGAGCCACTGTCGCGCGGTGGGCTGGCTGGCCACAGGCTGTGGAGGTTGCGACAACCGCTCTCCAGCGCCATCAGGCGCGCGCGCACCTCGGCGTCGCTGGTGTGCCGCATCCGCGCAAGCAGGCCATCGGTGCCATCGACGCGGCTACCGAGCTGCACGATTCTCAGCCGCGCAATCGCGGTCAGCAGTGTCGTGTCTGCATCGGCCAGCGGTTCCTCGTAGAGCTTTGCGCCGTGCCGCGGGCCGCTGAAATCAAGATGCAAAGCACCAGGCCCAGTGGGTGGGTCGTTCGGCGATGACGTGCAGGCCAGAAGATAATGAATTCAGTGCTGAAGCTTTGCCGGAGTTGCAATGGGAAACGCTGCGATCAGACCTGCCATGTCGGCACAAGACTTTCTAAACTGGGACGAAACCCAGACGATCCGCCACGAGTTCGTCGACGGTGAGGTCTTTGCGATGGCGGGCGCCGAGGATTGGCATGTGATGGTGACGGGCAACATCTACATGGTCGGCCCTGCAAAACCGCTGCACCCAGCATGAACACTCGCTTTACGGCGTGAATCTTGCGTCCGAGATCCCCTGAGAACGATATTCCAGTGGTTTGATTTCTGGGGGATTTGACGATGAGCACGCCGGACTTCTTTCGCTCGCGCCTGGACCAGATGATCGATCTGCGGCATCCGCTGGCGGTGTTGTCCACGCGGCTGCCGTGGGCCTCGATTGAAGCGGCGGTGGCACCTAAGCTGGCCCACCAGGCCAAGCCGGCCAAGCGTGTGGTTGGCGAAGATTTGGCTGGCGCATTCCAGGGCGAGTTCGGCGGCGGCATCAGCCCGGCGGGCCGTCCGCGGCTGCCGGTGCGTCTGATGGTCAGCCTGCTGTACCTGAAGAACAGCTTCAACCTCAGCGACGAAGAACTGGTCGAGCGCTGGGCCGAGAACGTGCAGTGGCAGTTCTTCAGTGGCATGGACTACTACGAGCCGCGCCTGCCATGCGACGCCACCCAGATCGGCCGCTTTCGGCGCCTGATGGGCGAAGACGGCCTGGAGCAGTTGTTCAAGGCCACGATCGAATGCGCGGTGCAGATCAAGGCCGTCAAGCCCGCCGATCTCGAGCGCGTCATCGTCGACAGCACCGTGCAATCGAAGGCCATCGCCCACCCGGTGGACAGCCGCTTGCTGGAGATCGCCCGCCACAAGGTGGTGAGTGCGGCCAAGCGGGCCGGTATCGCGTGCAAGCAGACCTACGCCAAGGAAGGCAAGACGCTGCGACGCAAGGCCGGCGGCTACGCTCATGCCAAGCAGTTCAAGCGCCTGCGCAAGACCGTCAAGCGCCAGCGCACCATCCTCGGGGTGATGATGCGCGAGGTGCAGCGCAAGCTCGATGCGGATCAGGCCGCGGTGGCTGCAGGTGGCGCCCCGGCGAACGAGCCCGGTAGCCCGAAGGCCCTCAGCGACCTCGCGATGTGGCTGCAGCGTGCCGAGCGCATCCGCACCCAGCAGCGCAACAGCAAGAACAAGCTCTACGCGTTGCACGCGCCCGAGGTCGAATGCATCTCGAAGGGCAAGGCCCGCAACCCCTACGAGTTCGGCGTGAAGGTCAGCCTCGTGGTCACCCACAAGCAGGGCCTGATGGTCGGCGCGCGCAGCTTCCCCGGCAATCCGTACGACGGCCACGTCCTCAGCGCCCAACTGGAGCAGACGAGCAATTTGCTGCAAGACCTGGGGCGAAGCCCCAAGCAGGTGATCGTCGATCTCGGCTACCGGGGCGTGGACGCCGACAACCCGGGCGTGCAGATCATCCACCGCGGCAAGTACAAGTCGCTCACCGACCATGAGAAGCGCCTGCTCAAGCGGCGCCAGGCGATCGAGCCGCTGATCGGCCACGCGAAGTCCGATCACCGCATGGACCGGTGCTGGCTGCAAGGCGTGATGGGCGATGCGCTGCATGCGCTGAGCTGTGCGGCGGGCTACAACATCCGCTGGTTGCTGCAGGCGATCGCCCGTCTCGGCTTGGGCGGGCTTTTTTACGCCTTCTCGGCTGTGTTCGCCTGCCTCGCCTGCTTGCTGCAAGCCATGCCGGCACGCACAAAGGTGATGGCGTCGGCCCGAACGCCGCAGTGCCGGTCGTCGCCAAATCTGCGGACGTCGGCACTTGCTGCGATCGGATGAATTCTGCAGGGCCGACTACATGGCCTTGCGTCAGCACCTCGCCGGCACGCCCTGTCGCACGCTGATGATCGACACCAAGCTGCACGTGGCGCGCGCCAACAGCTATTTCTATCCCGACGTGCTCGTCACCTGCGACGCTGCCGACCACGCCAGCCGCTTGATCAAATCGAACCCCAAGCTGGCGGTCGAAGTGCTGTCGCCCAGCACCGCGGCCTACGACCGCGGCGACAAGTTCGCGCACTACAGGCTGATCGACGCGTTGCAGGAGTACGTGGTGGTCGACATCGACAGCCGCCGCACCGACATCCATCGCAAAGGCGCTGACGGGCTGTGTGTGCTGCATCCGTTCGAGGCTGGGCAGGCTGTCCACCTGAGCAGCGTGGCGCTCGACATCAGCGCCGAGCAATTGTTCGCCGAGGTCGACCCGCCGGCTGAGGGCTAACGTGACGGAGGCCATGCGCCTGGGCGTCGATCCCGCACCACTCCATACCCTTTGCACCGGACGCGTCAGCATCCTTGCAAATTGCTCGGCAGACGATCGATTTGCAAGGCGTTATCGGCCTGTCAGCCTGTCAGCCTACGCACGCAGCGCAAGCTGGCTTGACTATCTCGGACACAGGGGCCGCGGTAGCCCGAGCGGCCGGCCTCTCATG
>JANYBQ010000644.1 GCA_025360705.1 Betaproteobacteria bacterium
TTGTGACCATGGTGTACGGTCCGATTGCGGCCATGCTGGTCGAGCTCTTCCCCACGCGCATCCGCTATACCTCGATGAGCTTGCCCTATCACATCGGCAATGGCTGGTTTGGCGGCCTTTTGCCTACGACTGCCTTCGCCATGGTGGCGGCCACCGGTGATATCTACTATGGGTTGTGGTATCCGGTAATTGTTGCCGCGGGCACATTCGTCATTGGTACGCTCTTCATCCGCGAGACCAAGGACGTGGACATCTACGCGCGCGACTGATCAAGTCGGTTCCGGTTTATCGGGGCCCGCCTTTGGCGGGCCTTTTTTTGGTGCGCCCGGCAGGGCGCACTTACCTGGAGGTGAAAGTCCTCTACTCACCCGGCAAGGGGAAGAGTTAGCCCAAGGCAAGGGTTTCGCGGGCGACTGCGAGTCTGAAGGAAGCCTGGTGGCAAAGCGCTGGCCTGACGAACAGGAAGCGGATATGAGGCGCCGTATCGGGGTGAGATGGCCAAATTCATCAAAGCCCGAAACTTGCACGGAACGGTGCGGCGTAGATCCGACAGGCATAAGCGTGAAGGTGGGTGCGCAATACCCGGGGAGATCTGGCTGTAGTGCCCGTAAGGGCTACCGGCACCGAGAGGTGAGGGGATGCTCGGCCAGAAGTCAGCAGAGGGCATAGTAGGCGCGAGCGCTGAAGGCCCGAACAAGCAGGAACGAGAGTAGGAGCGAAGTTACTCGATGACAGCTGATGAAGCAGAAGCCCTCCCAGGAGGGGCCAGCCGCGAGCAAGCCGGACGGAATCCGGGGATGGCGCGCGCGGGTGCCCAGGCTGTCACGGCGGACGGCGCAGGGCCGAAATCGGAGGAAGACTGGCTCATGAGCCAAGTCGTGGAGCGCGGCAATATGCAGCGAGCCTACAGCCAGGTGATGAGAAATCGCGGAGCGCCCGGCATTGACGGGATGCGCTGCGAGGACCTCAAGGGCTGGTTGCAGGGGAACTGGCCGCGAGTGAAGGCAGCGCTACTGGAGGGCACCTACCAGCCCCAAGCGGTGCGTCGGGTGGACATAGCCAAGCCGCAAGGCGGGGTCAGAACACTGGGCGTGCCAACGGTGGTGGACCGGCTCATCCAGCAAGCGCTCAATCAGGCGATGCAGCCTGTGTTCGAGCCGACCTTCTCGCAAGGCAGCTACGGCTTCAGGCCGGGCAGGAGCGCGCAGCAAGCGGTGCTCAAGGCGACAGACTACATTCGCGGCGGCAAGCGCTGGGTGGTAGACATGGACCTGGAGAAATTCTTCGACCGTGTCAACCACGATGTGCTGATGGCGCGGGTGGCGCGGCAGGTGCAAGACCCACGGGTGCTGCGCCTGATCCGGCGGTTTCTGGAGGCCGGGGTGATGCACGGCGGGGTGGAAACGGCAAGGCCACAGGGAACGCCGCAAGGCGGCCCCCTGTCGCCGCTGCTGTCCAACATCCTGCTCACGGATCTGGACCGGGAACTGGAGCGTCGCCAGCTGTCATTCTGCAGGTACGCGGATGACTGTAACGTTTACGTGAGCAGTCAGCGGGCGGGGCAACGGATCATGGCCGGGGTCAGACGCTTCCTTGCGAAGCGGCTCAAACTCACCGTGAACGAGGCCAAGAGTGCCGTGGCCAGACCCTGGGAGCGCAAGTTCCTGGGCTACAGCGTCACGGCGCGCCACGCCAGCAAAATCCGCGTGGCCCGGCAAAGCATTGAGCGGCTGCGCGGGAGAGTGCGCGAACTGTGCCGTCAAGGCCGGGGCAGGTCACTGCGCCGGATCATCGAGACGCTCAATCCGGCTCTGAGAGGCTGGATGAACTACTTCTGCCTGACCCAGAGCCGACGGCCGATCGAAGAGCTTGACACATGGTTGCGCAGGCGACTGCGCTGCATCGTCTGGCGGCAGTGGAAGCGGCCGAAAACGCGGGAATCGAAACTGCGCGCACAGGGGCTTGAGGCCCAGCGCGCGTGGAAATCCAGCGTGAACGGGCGCGGGCCTTGGTGGAATGCCGGGGCCAGGCACATGGTCGCTGCTTTGCCGCCGAAATACTTCACGCAACTCGGGCTGGTCTCGCTGGTGGCAACCCATCAGCATCTCCAGTGTTCTGTTTGAACCGCCGTATGCGGAACCGCACGTACGGTGGTGTGAGAGGGCTGAGGGGTAACCCCTCACCCTACTCGATGTGTTCAGCCCGTCACGCAGCGCGCCAGTGGTTTTCGGCGACCAGGCAACCACTGATTCGCCAGCTGTCGTCGGGCTGCTTTTCAATCGAGAACAGGGACAGCCACGACTTGG
>JANYBQ010000660.1 GCA_025360705.1 Betaproteobacteria bacterium
TGAAAAGAAACTTACGTCTGGCTGACTTTTTCCGGCGCCGTGCAGCCCATGCCCGCGATAGCGATTACCGAAAACGATCGGCTGTCAGATTGGGATACCTCACATACTTGACCAGTTGTTCCACCTTCGTGTCCGGTGGCCGCGTGACAAGGCTCACCAGCACGATCACCGTGAATCCCATCGGCACACCGAACAGCCCGGCCGAGATCGGCTCGATATCCCACCACAGGTGCACCGGAGAGGTAATGCCAAAAACGCCGCGCATCCAGGGCTGGGTGATCACCATGTAGTAAAAGGTGGTCCCCAACCCAACCACCATGCCAAGGGATGCGGCTATTCCTGTGGCGCGTTTCCAGAAGATGCCCAATGTCAGCGCGGGAAAGAAAGCAGCAGCGGCAAATGAAAATGCCGCTGACACCAGAAATACTATGTCCGCCGGCTTCTGCGACGCTACATAACCGGCAGCCAGCGCAACCATCAGCAGCAGCATCTTCGATAGCGCCACACGCCGGCCCGTCGAGGCATTCGGGTCGATCATCTTGTAATAAAGATCATGGCTCAATGCATTGGCGATGGTCAATAACAGGCCGTCGGCGGTTGACAGCGCCGCCGCCAGTCCCCCGGCCGCTACCAGACCCGAGATCACATACGGCAAGCCACCGATTTCGGGCGTTGCCAACACAATAATGTCAGCACCAATTGAAATTTCATTTAATTGCAAAATACCATCCCGATTGACGTCGGTAACCGATAGTAAAGCGGGATCCACCTTGGTCCAAGACGCCACCCATGCGGGCAACTGGTCGAATGGCGTGCCTACCACCTGGGTAAAAATTTCGAACTTGACCAATACCGCCAATGCCGGCGCGGTGAAATACAGAAAAAAGATAAAAAGCAGCGACCAACTGACCGATTCGCGTGCCTCTCTTACGCTTGGCACGGTGTAGTACCGCATCAAAATATGCGGCAGTGCCGCCGTGCCTACCATCAAACAGAAAACCAGCGCCAGGAAGTTACGGCGCGATACGTCATAGGTTTTTTGCGCGACCGCATCGCCGTTCGGGTCTCCGGCGTATGGCGTCGCATGCGCGGGCATTCCATTGAGTGGCTTGGACTTGACGTCGGCGGCTGCCTTAGCCGTGCTCCACACCGAGGCCGCGTCCGCCGCGTCCCTGGGCAATGCGGCCAGCACCTTGACCGCCGCCGCGATCTCAGACGCGGCGCCGTTGACGGCGCGTAACTCCGCAACCCGCTTCTCGGCCGTCGCCCTGTCGGCGGCCAGTGCCATGGCAGGATCGCGAAGCTTTTCGGCCAGCGCGGCGGAACGCTGTGCGAACACTTCGCGGACCTGCATCTCCCTTGGGTCAGCGGACAGCTTTTTCTCCAACTCGGTCAGCTTTGCGAGTTGCAAGCCGTATACCGCCTGTGGCACGGGTATACCGGTTTGCTTGACGGCCAACCACACCACCGGAATCAGGTAAGCCAGAATCAAAACAATATATTGCGCCACCTGGGTCCAGGTCACAGCCCGCATGCCGCCCAGGAAAGAACACACCAGGATGCCGCCCAATCCCAGGAAAATTCCCAGCTCGAACGGCACCCCGGTCAGGCGGGATGTAATCAGTCCCACCCCATACATCTGCGGCACGACATAAGTAAACGAACACAATATGGCCGCGGCGATGCCGATGAAACGCGGCCAGTTGCCACCGAAACGCTCGGCCAGGAAATCGGGTATCGTGAACTGGCCGAACTTGCGCAGGTAAGGCGCGAGCAACAAGGCCACCAGGCAATAGCCTCCAGTCCACCCCATGATGAACGCGAGGCCCCCGTAACCGGTCAGATACAGCGTCCCGGCCATGCCTATGAAAGAAGCCGCCGACATCCAGTCGGCACCGGTCGCCATTCCGTTATAGAACGCCGGCACCCTGCGGCCCGCGACGTAATACTCGGCTGCGTCATTGGTCCGGCTCATGATGCCGATACCCGCGTACAAACCGATAGTGGTCACCAGAAAAGTGAAGCCTATCCACTGGCGCGAAAGCCCAACCTGCTCGAGGATCGCCAATACCATTACAAACGCCATGAAGCCGCATGTGTACCAGCGGTATAGCGTATTCAGATTCCGCTTGAAGACGGCCCGGCCGAGATCCGCTTCGCCTGCGCCGGGCCCAGCGCTCACGCCTGCTCCTCCCTGTCCTGAACGCCGTGTTCAACATCCAGTTTGCCCATGTATTGGGCATAAAACCAGACGATCGCGCAGTACACCATCAGGGAACCTTGGGCCGCCATCCAGAAGCTGAACGGCCAGCCAAAAAAATTGAAGCTCAGTTCGCGCGCGTAGTAGCTGACTACAAAAGTCACCCCAAACCATATCGCCAGCAACAGGCCGGTGATACGCAGGTTTTTACGCCAATACCGCCGCAGGGTGTCACTTAGCTGCATGTCAATCCCGTTTCGCGCTCCAGCTGCGCGGCGACCTTGGGCTCGAATCCCTTGAGGTGGCCGATGATCTTCAGTGCGGCGTCAGTTTGTTGACGCTCAATTTGAACCCGCGCCAGTTGATACCAACCAAAAGGGCTCATCGGTTGCAGCTCGGTATTGCGTGTCAGGACACAAACGGCTTCGTCAAAACGGCGTTGACGGATAAGCACCAGGCCCAGTCCGTACCAGGCGCGATCCATGCCCGGTGCCAGTTCCATGGTCCGCCGGAACGCATGCTCGGCCGCTTCAAGGCGCCCTGCATCGTTCAGCAGGTAACCAAGATTGAACCACGCCGCGCAATCGCCAGGATGGCTTTTCACCAAAGTTTCCAGAGTCGATGCCGCTCCATGTTTGTCCCCCGACACCGCCAGCAAATGCGCCCGGCTGGCCATCGCGTAACGACTGTTTGGCGCAAGCAGCAGCATCGCGTCGAAACGGGACAGCGCCGCACGCTTCTGGCCTGACAGCAACAGGAAGAAAGCTTGCGCCTTCAAAAAAAAGTAACGCGATAGCGGGTTCATTTGCACAGGTGCATACCCATCTGCAGACATGTGTGGATCTTGAGGATCGTGGCGCCAAGCCATACCAGCGCCAACACAAGCAACGCCACCAGCGGCACGCTGGCGTCAGATACGAATGCGGGGCTTATCCTGCGCGTCAGTGCGATAAACGGTGCGCCGGTAATCCGCAGAACCTGGTAGAAAAAGTTATGGTCGCGCTTTGCACCTGTCACCAGCAAGCCCAACAAGCATCGGCCGAGCAAGGCCAGCAGCGCGACTTCTGTTATCAGTTTGACGGTAACGATGAAGGTAAGCATGCAATCCTCCCATGATGACTTCAGCCATTCTTGGGCTGAGGCTTACCCCGCACTTACAAAACAGAAACTACCTTCCGGTTCTGGCTCTCCGGCGTATGTATTTTTCCGGTGGACAAGCCAGTTTGGGTGGTGGCATTAACCGGCCAGCCGGCGCCATGTGTCGATCACCGAGTCGGGGTTCAGGGAAATTGAATCAATTCCCTCTTCCATGAGCCACTGCGCGAAGTCAGGATGGTCGCTCGGACCCTGTCCGCAAATGCCAATGTATTTTCCCTGGGCCATGCAGGCTTTGATAGCCTGGCTGATAAGCGCCTTGACCGCCGGGTCCCGCTCGTCAAAATCCGCGGCCAGCAATTCAAGGCCGGAATCGCGGTCCAGACCCAGTGTCAACTGGGTCAAGTCGTTCGAACCGATCGAGAAGCCGTCGAAATATTGCAGGAATTCGGCGGCCAGGATGGCGTTGCTTGGTATCTCACACATCATGATGATCTTCAGCGCGGCTTCGTCATGTGCGCCACCACTCGCACTGCCACCATCACCCCGACGTAGCCCATGCGCCGCCAGCAGGTCCGTCACTTTCCTGGCTTGTTCCAGGGTCCGCACGAAAGGCACCATTACCTGCACGTTGGTCAGCCCCATGGCGTTACGCACGCGCAGCAACGCCTCGCATTCCATGGCAAAAGCCTCGCCGAATTCAGCGCTGATATACCGCGCAGCGCCACGGAAACCGAGCATCGGGTTTTCCTCTTCGGGCTCGTAGCGGCTGCCGCCTATCAGCTTGCGGTACTCGTTACTCTTGAAATCGGACAGGCGAACAATCACGGGCTTGGGCCAGAACGCCGCGGCAATCGTGGCAACACCTTCCGCGACCCGGTCCACGTAAAAAGCTCTGGGCGACGCGTGCCCGCGTGCCACCGATTCAACCGCTTTTTTCAGGTCGGCGTCCACGTTGGGGTAGTCCAGAATCGCTTTTGGGTGTACGCCGATGTTGTTGTTGATGATGAACTCGAGCCGCGCCAGGCCCACGCCGGCATTCGGCAACTGGCAAAAATCGAATGCCAGCTGCGGGTTGCCGACGTTCATCATGATCTTCAAAGGAATCTCGGGCATGTCGCCACGGAGAACCTCGTGCACTTCGGTTTCAAGCAGTCCGTCATAAACAAACCCGGTATCGCCTTCGGCGCAACTCACGGTTACCAATATGCCCTCTTTAAGCATGTCGGTGGCGTTGCCACACCCCACCACGGCAGGAATACCCAGTTCGCGCGCAATGATGGCCGCGTGGCAGGTACGCCCGCCCCGGTTGGTCACGATGGCAGAGGCACGTTTCATGACCGGCTCCCAATTCGGGTCCGTCATATCGGTGACCAATACATCGCCCGCCTGCACCTTGTCCATCTCGCTGATGTTGTGCACCAGCCGCACCGGGCCGGTGCCAATCTTCTGGCCGATAGCGCGCCCCTCGACCAGGACCGTGCCTTTGCCCTTCAGTTTGTAGCGATGCTCCGGCTTGCCGGCGCTCTGGCTCTTGACCGTCTCGGGTCGCGCCTGCAATATGTACAACTCGCCGTCCAGCCCATCCTTGCCCCATTCGATATCCATCGCACGGCCGTAGTGCTGTTCGATCACCAGTGCGTATGCCGCCAACTTCTCCACGTCGGCATCGGTCAGCGAATAACGATTGCGCAATTCGGTTGGCACATCGGTGGTCTTGACCAGTTTTCCGCCGGCCGCTTTTTCCTGCGCGGTGGTGAACAACATCTGCACCAGCTTGGAGCCGAGACCGCGCCGGATAATCGCGCGTTTGCCGGCTCGCAGCATCGGTTTGTGTACATAAAATTCGTCTGGATTGACAGCGCCCTGCACCACCGTTTCGCCCAGACCGTAACTGGAGGTGATGAACACCACATCTTCAAAGCCCGACTCG
>JANYBQ010000690.1 GCA_025360705.1 Betaproteobacteria bacterium
GACCGCACGCGACGGCTGCTTAGAAAACGCGAACGGGAGCTTCTGGGCAGCGAAAGCCGGCTCCAGGAATTTCTTGCCGCGATGCAGGCATCTCCGAATGGTGTGGTATTGCTGGATGCGCAAAACCGCATTGAATGGTGCAACCAGATCGCCGCCGACCACTTCGGATTCGATCTGGGACGGGACATGTTGCAACACGTGGGCAATCTGGTGCGCGACCCGCTTTTCGCGGCTTACCAGGCAGGTGCCGACTACTCGCACGATGTGGTGATTCCGGGCTCCGCCAGTACCAGCAGCCGGCCGGTGCGGTTGTCGGTGCACCTGCATCCTTATGGCGAAGGGAATAAATTGTTGATGTCGCGCGACGTGACGGCGGTGGAGCAGGCCGACGCCATGCGGCGCGATTTCGTGGCCAATGTCTCGCATGAAATTCGCACGCCCCTGACGGTGCTGGGCGGCTTCGTGGAGACGCTGCAAACTTTGCCGCTTGACGCCGCCGACCGCCAGCGTTATCTGGGACTGATGGCGCAGCAGGCGCAACGCATGCAGACGCTGGTCAGTGACCTGCTGACCTTGTCGCGATTGGAGGGCAGCCCGCCGCCACGCATGGACGAGTGGATAGACGTTCGCATGTTGATGGGCGCCTGCGAACAGGAAGGACGCAGCCTGTCGATGTTGATGGCCCATATGGGCCACGATCTGAGCATGGCGATCGACCGCGACTGTGAGATCGCCGGGTCAAAAACGGAGTTGCTCAGCGCCATGGCCAACCTCGTCAACAACGCCATCCGGTACACCCCGACCGGCGGCAAAGTGCGACTTGGCTGGACCGTGCTTGCTGACGGGCAGGGACAGTTTTCCGTGACCGATAGCGGCCCGGGAATAGCCGCCGAACACGTGCCGCGTCTGACGGAACGGTTTTACCGGGTGGACCGCAGCCGCTCGCGTGAAACCGGCGGAACCGGCCTGGGCCTGGCGATCGTGAAACACGTGGCGCAACGCCATGGCGCGCAGTTGCGCATCGACAGCCGTCTCGGCCAGGGATCCACGTTTTCGATTATTTTCCCGGCCAACCGGATACGTCCTGCGGCCCGGGCAAAAACCTAAGGCGCCACGCGCCGGAACAGCAAGACATCCTCGGCTTTTTCCGAGGGTCGGCGAATGACAGCCTGCAGCCGCCATTGGGACGCATTGGCGCCGGTTTGCAAGCCGGTGCGCGAAGCGGGATTCACCAGCAGCCAGGGGCACCGCGTGGCGCCCGATGCGGGTTTGAGAACAAACGAGCCGTGGTACTGGAATGCCGCGATCTGCTCGCGATTCAAGTCCAGCACCTGGAGGCACGAAGGCTGGCCGACCACCGCGGCAACGTTGTGGACCACCAGTTTGTAGCTGCGCACAAAGTCCAGCAGCGGCATCCACAATGTCATAAGCAGCAACCAGCACAAGGCCGCACCGCCGGCAGGCAACACCAGGCTTTTCCATATGGCGGCGCGGTGGCGCCCAACGCGCCATTTGACCAGCCAGGCCCAGACCAGCGTAGCGGCCAGAGCGACCAGGAATGTAGGCAGCGAAAAGCTGGCTTCAAAGCCCGGTGCCTGGCGCAGTACGTTGGCCGCTGGCTGGCGCGGAAACCCGGTTTGCATGGCGACCCAGATGACCCAGATGATGAGCCCGCATCCGGTAAAAAAGAGCAGCGTGAACCAGTCGATCAGCGCCGCGACGCTGCGTTGCAAGGTGGGCAACGCGAAAGCCGCCAGCGTAGCGAGTGGCGGCAACGCCAGCAGCAAGGCCCGTTCCGCCGGCCGGGTGGTCATGGCCGCAACCACCGCCACGCCCGCGAACCACAATGGCAGCGCCATGTGCAAACTGACCCTGCGGCTGAAAATCTGCAGGCGCCAGCGCCACAGGGTCCACATCACGAGCGGCCAGGCCGGCCAGGTAAACCACAACAGCAAACGCGCAAGCCCGCGCCAGTCTCTGCTACCCGCGTCCTGCGGCAACAGGACGCGCCAATGCCATAGGTCCAGCGCCGAAGCCCCTGCCGCTGCCAGCAAGGTTACGAGCGCGATGCTGGCCGCCGCGCGTTGCGCACCGCGCCGGCCACCGGTTTGCAGGTCCGCTGCCAGCAGATGCAGTAGCGCGCTACCGGCGCCAAACAGGACTGCCATGGAAGGAGCACCGCTAAGGACCAAGCCGGCCATGCCCACGGAAAACCCAAGGGTCGGCGCGAGGACCCGGTAACCCATGGCCGCGGCGCCAAAAAAAGTCAACGCGCAAAAAGACAGTTGCGCGAGATTGGTCGTGACCTCGTGCGAAAGTTGGGCCAAGCCCAGGCACGCAATCAAGGCCAGCAGGCCGCCATCGGCTATCGCGCGTGCGTAGTCGGCCGGATTGGCTTCACCACCGAACGCGAATGCCACCGGTTGTGCCTGCGGGTTGCGCGCCAGGTAATAGACCGCATACCAGGTAGCGCCTAGCGCCAGGGCCAACATGGCGGCGAATGGCAAACGCGCCACCAGAGCGGGCGACAACCATGCCGGACTGACATGTATGAACCAGGCGCCGAGCC